>JAISOD010000054.1 GCA_031275895.1 Holosporaceae bacterium
GGCAAAATTTCCTCATTAAATACCCTCTCTTCCAAGGGATAAAGCCTGTCTGACATGAATGCCTCCTACAATATGATTTATCATCATACCATTTCTAGAGGTTTGTTAACAGTGCCTACTGAAGAAGCAGTTGTGTACTCATGCGCGAATGCGGATGCACATTTAACAGAGGCACAGCGGCTAAATTCCTCAATCACAAGATGGTACATGGAGATGTTTGGGGTGATTCCTTATGACCACCACAAAAATTTAGAAGAAATCATAGGCGCGATTGCTTCTCCAGCAAGCTCTAGCAGCAGTTCTTCGTCAGGCTCGTCTTCTAGTTCTTCATCTTCCAGTATAATTACTCCTGCGAGTATGATGTCGTATATAGAGGCAGAGTTTGGCAAGTGGAATCTGCCACTATTATACACTCCATCTCTGCAGCCATCATCGCAATTACCCACTCTATCTTTGCCGCCATCGCCGATATCATACACTCCATCTCTGCCTTCATCATCATCTCCGTTGTCACCTGTGTCAAAACATTCATCAAGCGACGAAGAATCTTTAATAAGCCGCGGAGAAGATTTTTTGCTAGTAGACGAAGATGCTTCGTCATATCGATCGCTTAAAAAAGCAGAATTTTTACTCAAACCAAGCAGAATTATTTTTGATATTAAGGAGGGCGTAAAAACTAGCTTTATTGATGCTTTCAATAAAATGGCCTCAAATCCTGTTGGTCGAGTCCTTTTGTATAGATTATTAATTGAAATTAGAAGAGTAGATGAATCAAACAAAGGAATTTGCGAACCACCCATAAGTCTTGTATCAGACGCTACTTATAGTGATGGAACAGTAAGAAATAAAGCAAGATCAATTAAAATAATAGCACCAAAACCAGGAGAGAACCAATTTGGCTTCGGCGATTCAAATTTGACCTTTGGAACATCTCCGATTCCAGTGCCAGCTTTAAAACTTGTTGAGTCCGATGCAAAAAATGCTGATATGCCAGAAATAGTTGATACTGAATATTTTGGGGTGCCGTTAGATTGTGTTCTTTTTCATGAATGCGTACATTGGTTTCATCATTTAAGAAATTATGCTAGATTTCTCGGAATGCAGGGCTCTTCTTGGGAAATTTCTGAAAATATAGCGTTTTCACTTCGGATTTACCATAGCGATTCGCTAATTTACGTGAGTTTTCGTGAAATGTAAAATGGCAAAAGCAAAGTGAAAATGCTATATAATGCATATAGGAAGATATATTACTGCAGAATTAGAAGATTGGAAAAATCCAGAAGAAATGTTTACAATATTGGGGCCAACGGATGAAAAATATTTAGAAGGCGATGATTTATTTGAAAATGTGTACCGCTGCTTTAACGATTTACCAATGCGCTGGTTGCACAATAAAGATTCCAAAAAGCGGAAATCTGAAATTAGTAATGGAATGCTTCTGGCTCATACAACAGCTTATCAATGCGCCGAATTTTATAAAAGACAAAATTCAGTCTGGAGTTGGATAATAGGGTTGGGTATTCTTGGAAATAGCCCGTTTTTACGGAAATCATTTATTGTAGGAGAAGATACTATAGTTGACAAAAGGCGACCAAACAGATACCATTAGAACATGTGCTAGGTTTGTAGAATATGTAGAAATAAGAGGTGTATCATGTATAGGAAGATGTTATTTTCTGTTATAGCGATAGTTTTTGCGGCAACAGGTGTGACATGTATGCAGCTTGACTGCGCTACACGTCAGAATAGAGTTGATAGTTGTCCAGTTAGTTCTTTAAATGGTTATTACAGTCTTTTGATAAGAACGAATTTTGACAAAAAGAAGGCTATGCATCTAATAAAAAAAGCCCAGATAGAGTTAAAAAAATTAGAGCGGCAATCTTCAAAAGAAAAGGATGTTGCTTAATATTGCGAAAGTAGTGGTTTGTATAATGAGGCATTCATGAAAAAGCGCTACTTAGGAAATTTTATAGCTATCGTAAAGGAATTGTTCTTCTATGAAAAAAAACCTGCCGAGCAACGCAAGATTAAATTGCAGAATATTGCACAGACTTATAATGGCGAGATATCGCAACTGATATACGTGGTGCTTGCTAAGCAGGCGATCTCTAAAGATTCGGTTCGCTAAACAGTTCCTATCTGATACTTTGCTGTTGTTTGAAGTTTGTAAATAAGCTGTTTACTGTGTGAAAATGCTATGAGTTCAAGCTTTAGAGTCCTAAAAAATACCATAGATGAAAATCGAGTTTACTTCGAATCCACATAGCACCTTCCATTCTCCCCTCCGAACCAAACTCCACCAAACGTACCAACATCTCTGCAATCTCCTCTCTCTCAATCGCTTAAAAACGGGCACTTCCGGTTCTCCGATTGCCCAAAATCTGGAGAGAAAATGCGATTCGGAGAGAGAATTGACGTCATCGGGCGCCGTTTATGGTCAGCAATTCAACAGCGTGAAACCGCCAACACCTTCTGAAATAAGCGTATTTTTGGAAATATATTACATGCGACAATACAGCATTGCCATCAATGCATGGCTGGGGTGGTAGGATTCGAACCCACGGAATGGCGGGACCAAAACCCGCTGCCTTACCTCTTGGCTACACCCCAAATTTGCGCAGGGACTATAGCACAATATCCACAAATTCTCACAGGAATCTGGAAAATTTTTTGATTTTGAAAAAAATTGATATGCTTCGTTGTTTATGCGAGAATGAGCGCGGTCTACGGGAAATTTAAGTCGGAGCATAGCTCAGTCCGGTAGAGCACAGCCTTCGGGAGGCTGGGGCCGGAGGTTCGAATCCTCTTGCTCCGACCATTAGCAATGGAAGCAGGCGCCATGAAGATAAAAATGACTCTACTAAAACACAGGAAAGCCGCGTGCGCGTTGGCTTTCATTCTGGTGTTGTCTGGTTTTATCGCCTATAAAATGCTGGCGGATAAGTCGCCGCCCGCCGCATTTGCTCCGCCGATAGTCGCTGTGAGTAAAGCAACTTTTGGTCCCGTCGTTAAATATGTCAATGCCATAGGTACTCTGCGCCCGTTTGATTCCGTTATCATAAAATCAGAAGTAAACGCCAAAATAGAAAAAATTCATTTTTCCGAAGGCGCATTGGTTAATGAAAACGACCTTCTCATAGAGCTGGACGATTCCACGGCAAAAGCTGCTCTGATGGAAGCGGAAGCGCAATATCGCAAGGCGAAAAGCGAGTTTGATCCCATCGAAAAATTAACGGATAAGGGCATCGCCGCTAGAATTCAGCGGGATACCAAAAAAGCTGAAATGGATATGGCTGCAGCCAGAGTCAATTCCTGCAAAACGACTCTGGAAAAACACAAAATTTTAGCTCCATTTGGCGGGTTAATAGGGTTGCGCGAGATCAGCAGAGGTCAGTTCGTCGCTCCGGGAGCGGAATTGATAAAGCTGGTGGACTGCCATCCGCTCAAAGTTGACTTTAAAGTCGCCGAAGTGGATATAGGCGATATCTATGTGAATCAAAAAATAAAAATTCTCGTGGGAGGCGATAAAACGCAGGAGTATTCCGCCACAATTACGGCCATAGATCCAGAAAGCGATAAAATCAGCCATAGTTTTGATGTGAGAGCAATTTTAGACGTTACAGAGGACGTCGCGATCGAATCGCAGGCGCTTAAGCCAGGTCGTTTTGTCAGCGTTCAGATAGCGCTTGACGCCGAGCAGAAGGGTATTTTGATTCCCGAAAGCGCTATGGAAAAAGTTGGAGAAGAAGACATGGTTTATAGGGTCTCGGAAGGCATCGCTGTCAGAACCCTTGTGACTCCTGGTATGCGTTTGGACGGAAATGTGGAAATTATCACCGGACTTAACGATGGAGACGTTGTCATAACCAGCGGACAGGGCAACGTTCTCGACGGTCGGGAAGTCGCCATCCAGGATGCTCAATCTTTCTCTGAAATTACAAAGGCCATGAGCGAAATATACCAAAAACAGAAACAAAAGAAAGCGCAGCCGGCAACCAAAGGAGAAATCTGATAATCACATGGAAATAACGGAAGTTTGTATTAGAAGGCCAGTTTTTGCCACAGTTTTGACGCTAGTTATCGTGGTTCTTGGCCTCGTTGCTCAGTCAAGGCTTCCGGTTCGCAAAGATCCAAACGTGGAGAGATCACAGATCTCGATCGAAACTGAATTCCACGGAGCAAGCCCTAAAGTTGTGGAAACCCAGATTACAAAAATATTGGAAGGTCAATTTGCCACGATTCCTGGAGTAGAATTGATAAGATCCGAAAGCAAAAATGAAAAAAGCGAAATAACCATTGAATTTTCCCCGGATAGAACGCCTGACGGAGCGGCGGCCGACGTGAGAGATAGACTTTCGTCCGTGAGGAATCAACTTCCCTACGGAATTCCAGAGCCGATGATTCGAAAAGATGATGCGGACGCTCATGCGGGAATAGCCATTGGCTTCACAAGCGACCGTCACTCCATAGACGAGTTGAGGGATTACATAGAAAAATACGTAAAATCTAGATTTGAGACACTGCCGGGAGTTGGGCGAGTGATTTTATCCGGCGGAAATGTAAAAAGTATGCGCATATTTGTCGATCCTCAGCGACTGGCCGCCTATGGATATACTCCCGCCGACATCGTTGAAGCGATACCTACCCAACACATTCAAAGACCTTGCGGTCGTTTGGTGAGTAAGGACCGCGAATACATGCTGGTGGCAAATGGAGAATTATCTAAACCCGAAGAATTCGATGAATTGGTTCTGCCATCCAACGGGAGAGATAAGGTAATCAAGATCAAGAATGTGGGAAAATCTAAGCTGGTGTCCGACGATATTCGAGCCGGCGCCTGGTTTAATGGCCAAGAGTGCGTAACGCTCTCAATTACCAAGCAATCCACTGCGAATCCGTTGGATTTAAGCGTCGCCGTTTTGAAAGCAATGCCGCAGATAAACGAAATACTGCCGACCGGCGTAAAAGCGGTCATCGCAAGAGACGAGGCTGATGATATACAGGCCTCCATGTCTAACGTTTATAGAGCAATTTTCGAGGCAACATTCCTCGTGGTGCTTGTTGTATTCATGTTTCTATGGTCTTTCAGAGCGACATTGATTCCCATCGTAACCATTCCAGTTTCGCTGCTGGGCACTTTTACGCTGCTCTATGCTTTTGATTTTTCCATAAATACATTTACGCTACTGGCAATGGTCCTGGCCGTTGGTCTAGTGGTGGACGACGCCATAGTGGTACTCGAAAATGTTCACAGACACATGGAAAAGGGACTTTCCAAGTTCAAGGCGGCAATTATTGGTTCGCGAGAGATATTCTTCGCCATTATTGCCATGACTTTGACATTAGCCACTGCCTACGTTCCGATTGCTCTTACTCCAGGAAAAATTGGGCGTTATTTCCGCGAATTTGCTCTTACTCTTTCTGGAGCCGTTTTAATTTCTGGATTCGTCGCCGTCACGCTTTCGCCAATGATGTGTTCGAAGCTGCTGAGCACAGAGCGTAAAAAGAAAGCTGTCGGTTTATGGAAAAAAGCCTCCGAGCGGCAGGAACGTATCCTGACCATCATAGAGTCCAAATACTTGTTGGCATTAAACGTCGCTCTGGACAAAAAGTATATAGTTTTAGGCATTGGAGTACTGATTGCGGCGATTGGAATATTGATGGGAAGCATTCTGCCATCCGAAAGTAGGCCGACTGAAGATCAGGGCTATGTCACGATTCACGGCAACGGACCAGTCGGAGCCAGCTATACCTTCATGGAGGAAGCGGCTCAAAAGGTTAATCAAATCTTGGCTAAAACTCCATTCATAAAAAATAGGTGGTTAAACGCCGACACCAACAAGATCGAAGGATGGGTGCAGCTGGTTGATTGGAAAGATCGCGACATGTCCTCTAAAGATGTGGAAGAATATTTGCGACCGTTGCTGAAAAAAGTCACTCTGGTTCCGTGTTCAGTGAGCGCCGGCTATGGTGGAGCAGACCGTGACACGGTGGATTTCGTGCTGCAAACCAATCAAAGTTTCGATTATTTGGAGAAATATGGACATAGATTCCTTTGGTCTTTGCAGAGTCATTATCCAGGCCTGCAACCTCCGCTGCAGTCGTCTCTTTTGCCACCGCAGCAGGAATATGTCATTGACGTAAATAGAGACAAGGCTGCGTCGCTTGGCATATCCGTAAGAGACATTGTCACCACCATAGAATGCTTTGTTAGAGGACAAAAAGCCGCCAACGTTCAGCGCGAAGCAAAAAGGGACGAGCTATTTGTACAACTGGAAAGTCAATTGCGTAGAACGCCGGAGGATTTGTCTCGGATGTTGGTGCGATCTAAGCTGATTACTAAAAATAACGAGCCCAAGATGGTTCCGGTTAGCGACCTGATAACTATACGAGAGCGCCAATCGCCTATCGGATTAAATCACTACAATCAAATGTTGTCGGCAATTGGATTTGGAAATATTGCCAAGGGTTATAGCCTCGGAACTGTGGTGAACGATTTGCTCGAGCTAAAAAATAAGTTTCTTCCCGATACTATTCAGCTAACTTTTTCCGGAGCGACTAAATCGTACCTGGAAGAAAGCAAGCAGATCATCATAGTCTTTGGATTGGCTTTGGTTTTTGTATTTCTCATTCTTGCAGCGCAGTTCGAAAGTTTTATTGATCCTTTCATCATAATGCTCAGCGTGCCATTTTCCATAACTGGAGCGCTGCTCACGCTGTATGCAGTGCCGGAGGGGAGCCTGAACATATATTCAAAAGTTGGCCTAATAACTCTGATAGGATTGATTACTAAGCACGGTATTCTCATTGTTGATTTTGCTAATAATATGAGAGAAAAAGGCATTGCGCTGATGGAGGCCATAAAACAGGCTGCCTATTTGCGACTACGTCCGATTCTCATGACGACGTTCGCCATGGTTATCGGCACAATCCCGCTGGCATTGGCTAGCGGAGCCGGAGCAGGCTCGCGAAGACAGATCGGCTGGGCAATTGTTGGAGGAATGTCGTTCGGAACGCTGTTCACGCTTTTCATAGTGCCTATAATTTATTTGATTTTTGCAAAATTTAAGCGAGAAAAATCTCCAGAAGAGGAATAGGACTGCTTTCTAGAACGCTGTTGTCTTCGTCGACGTTTTTAGCATTAATTTTATTTGCTTTTTAGAGAGTTATGATATACAATCACCAAGGTATTTGTTGCGAGGAAGAATCATGAGGCTTCTTGGCGTCGTTTGCTTCGCATTATGCATTTTTTGTTGTCCTGCCGAGGACGAAGGAAAAGTGGAGACTAAAATCTACTCAGACATCAGCGAAGCAGCTCAGAACGCCGCCATTTCGTTCGGCGGTATACGCGGATTACTTGGCGTAAGTTTGCTGCTGCAAAAATTCGGCGCTTCCGTCGAAAATAGTAACGATTTTACAGAAAATAAAGTCAATATTTTTGGCGCCAGCGCCGGCATGGAGTATGCTAAGGAGCTGCGACATGGATTTTTAGTCGCCGTCGACGTTGGCGCAGATATTTCTAAAAAGGGCAAGAAAGAAGGCGATTGGAATAGCGTAAATCGCGAATACGAAAACCAAAGAGGCGCAGTTTATCCGGGGACGCGTACCGGTAAGTTTGAAACTGACGCATTTTCTCCCCATATCGCTCTAAAAGGAGGGTATCTATTGCCTTCCTATAAATCAGTTATCTTCGTGAAGGCGAGCATATCCCAAGTGAGCGGAATCTATTATTATAAACGCGACGAAGCCAAGGTTTGCGATGTAGGTGTGAAGGCCTATGTTCCATCCATTGGATTGGGAATAGAGCGGAAAATAAACAATAAATGGGGAGCTTCCCTTGAGGCCAGTATCCCCATAAAGAGAAATCTGAAGAAGAAAGAAGATAGCGTTGAACATAAAATCAGAGTCAGTAGCATCAGCCTCAAAATAATGGCCACCTACGGCATTTCTCAATAATTAAGCGATCTCAGCCGTAAGCGCGAAGACGTATGGAACCTAGCATTCGGACTACTACTCTGCTACTGTCGCTGCGATCGATTATGTATTAGTTGATTGGAGAAGATAAATGGTGGATGTTTTAATCATCGGTAGCGGTCCGGCAGGATATACGGCGGCAATTTATGCCGCAAGAGCAGGGCGTTCTACGAAAGTAATAGTTGGAGATCAGCCAGGCGGTCAATTGACGACGACTTCTTTTGTGGAGAATTACCCTGGGTTTCCAGAGCCCATATCCGGTCAAGAATTGATGGACAGAATGAGGCTACAAGCTGAAAATATTGGCCTTGCTATGGAGCAGGACGTCATAAAGTCGGTAGATTTCTCTAATCAACCGTTCATTTGCCTTGGAGAATCTGGAATTCCCTATAAAAGCAGATCAGTTATCATTGCCACCGGCGCCAGCGCCAAATGGTTGGGAATTCCTGGCGAAGCTCAGTATCGCGGAGCTGGAGTTTCCTCCTGTGCCACCTGCGATGGTTTTTTCTTTAAAAACAAAGAGGTAGTTGTAGTCGGCGGCGGCAACACTGCAGTTGCAGATGCGATTTATCTGGCTAAATTCGCTAGAAGCGTCGTGCTCATACACAGAAGAGATCATTTGCGCGCTGAAAAAATTATGCAAAAGCATCTACTGGAGCATCCTAAAATAAGCGTCGTCTGGAATAGTGAAGTTAAGAATATCATGGGAGACGGGACGAAAATGACTGGGCTGCAATTGAGGAATGTTCTCGACGATAGCGAAACCGAAAAAGCGGCTGACGGAATTTTTATTGCCATCGGACACAAGCCGGCCACTGAAATCTTCAGATCTAAACTTGACTTGAACGACGATGGCTACATTATCGCCAAAACTGGCAGCGCTAGAACCTCAGTTGCAGGAGTATTTGCCGCCGGAGACGTCTGTGATCCAACATACAGACAGGCCATTACCTCAGCTGGACAAGGATGCATGGCAGCTTTGGACGCAAATCAATTCTTGGGATAGGAGAAGGCGGCGCTTGCTTCAGCAAAGGCAGCTTGAATTTTGCCCAATCTATCGTTTCTAGACGCATCGGATAACTTCTGCATTTGTCTTCCCCAAACAACCTCCGGCCAGAGAGAATCGTCCATCTTTCTCGAAATTATGTGAATGTGCAGTTGCGGCGTTTTATTCCCAATGGCCGCCACGTTAAGTATGTCTGTTGGAAACAGTTTTTCCATCAAATTAGAAGCAACGGTTATTTCCTCCATCAACTGCAACCTATCCTCTCCGCAAAGCTGATTCATCTGACGAATATTCGACCTGCGAGGGATTAAGAGTATCCAGGGAAATTCTTTATTCTCCATCAAAACGCGACAGAGGGGAAAATCACAAACAACATCCTTGTCTTTAAAGGCGTCCAACAGCTGAAATTCACCACTCATGAGAAAATAATCCTAAGTTCTGGGAGATAGTATAATAAATTTCATTGGACAACAATCCCGATATGATTCCATCTACGTCTGAAACGCACGCATGGCGTAGCAGTGTAATTCTGATTCAAGATATTGCCTCGCAGGATTAGGCCTGAGTAAGTTCAGATAGAAGTGAGACTATAGAGCTTAGATTTTTGTTTACGAAAGGAGAGAAAGCTTCGAGAGTTGAGCTTGCATTAACCTTCAGGAGAAGTCTGTCGATTATAAGGAGTACGAGATTTTTTAGCCTTGAATAGATTTGCTATTTTATGGCTATTGTGTTGACGAGAGTTATTTTTGAGCCAAAAGAGTTCGCTGGAAGAGAGGTCGCGGAGCATTTGGAAAAACTGAGGTATTCGGCATGAAAAAGCGAGACGATAAAGTATATACGCAAATAGTAAAGAACTGCTCGGCGTCAGAATTAGTACCGATAATCAA
>JAISOD010000072.1 GCA_031275895.1 Holosporaceae bacterium
GCGACCACAAACGCCGGCGATATGTTGGCGAACAGGAACGCAGCCGCCATAAACGCCGCAACTTTCCTGCGAAACGACTCCGAAAAAGCGAGCGTCCTCTTGCCGTCGCCCGCGCACTCACCGGCTTCGCAGGCTACTATCTCATCTTTAATCATAACTACCCTCCAACAAAAACAACTCCAACCTCTGGTTGTACGGCAACTATAGCACACCTATCTCTGCAGTCAATACAAAATTAATACCTTGTGGTTGAATTCGTCGCTTGCTTCGTGGATTAGCTACTATGAGCGAGTATTGGATCTATTTTGAAACCATGATAATTATGATTAACCACTATCACCTAGAAGCGTAAAGTATGGAATCACGCTTGCAAAGCTGTCGGGAGAGCTCTATGGCGTAGATCTTGTTCTTCGCCCTTGCTGCTTTGCACTTGATATCGGTTAACGAATTGCCATTTGGAGCTATATTTCTTACGCCTTCATTCTAAAGATCAGCTAGATACTCCATCCAGCAAAAATATGGCTCCCAAAATGGCTCCAAAAAGTTCCGGCTGCAGGTAGATTTCTATAGCCTTCTCGAGACAAATGTACCTCCAGAACGCTTCTTCATTAAAAAGATCTCAACTCTGCTCTAGATTTCTATAAATCGCTGAAAATTAAAAAATGGCGGAGAGAGCGAGATTCGAACTCGCGGTGCGGTTGCCCGCACAACGGTTTTCGAGACCGCCACAATCGACCGCTCTGTCATCTCTCCGATCCGTGCAGCAAACGGCGTAGCGGGAGAGGGATTTGAACCCCCGACACGCGGATTATGATTCCGCTGCTCTAACCTACTGAGCTATCCCGCCCCAAATTTTAAAAAACCGTCCGCGCGCCTGTTCGTCAACAAAATTGCCCCAAAACCCAAAAATCACTGGAACAGTTCCATTGTTTATTCCAAATTTTGGAGCGGGCGAAGGGATTCGAACCCTCGACACCAACCTTGGCAAGGTTGTACTCTACCACTGAGCTACACCCGCTAACTAACAATCTCCTACAGCGCCGCATATAATATCAGTCCATGATTATAAAGCAATAGAAAGAACATTTGTATAGGTCAGTAAGAAGTCGATAACTGTTATAAAATAACGAATGTATGAAGAGGCGCTTCTGCCGATATTTCTAACATATACCTATTCCAAATGAAAATAAATTGCTTCTGGCTTTAGCCAGTAGTAATTGATTTAAAAATTAATAACGTTATCAATCATCGCGCCGAGGTTGTATTGCAATGTTGCCTCAGGATTTAGGATTTTAATCGAAGAGACCCTCGATTTTAACAATCGATATGCAGTCCGTAGCTTCGGAATCGACGATAATCGAACGGTTGTGCGAGCTATTGAAGGCGGTCTCATATTTTATGAATCTATACATGGAAAATATTTGATGAAACGACGTTTTTTTTACAATAATTAACTTTATTTTAACAAATTTTCCATAAAATCATGAAGATTAGAGCAAGAAAGGAAAAATTATGAAAAAGATTATGGTGGGAGCAGCATTGGCTGTCTTATTTGCCAGCGGGGTTAACGATCTGGAAGCGATCAGCGGGCGTTCCTCTGTTAAAACGGCGCTGGGATACAATAATGGCGATACCACAAAGGATCTGGCTAACTATCAAAACTCAACGACAGACGCGCAAACAGCGAGAAGCATTGTAAACAGCGTTGCCAGCGCCATTGCGCCTCTCGGAAGCGACACAAATCTCAGCAATCTTGTAAGCCAAGCTACCGCACACTTACAGAGGATGGATATCGCTCTTGAATCCATTGAGCATAAGAGAAAAATTGACGATATTCAGCCGGATTGTTACGAGGCTACCGAATCGGTCGGTCAACTCATTGCAATATTGATTGAACTTCACAATCGCGGGGTAAATACTCAAAGTATTGTAACGAGTCTCAGCCAATGGCCAATTCCTCCAGCGGCGATGACGACGACAACTGGAATAATAGCTAATTTTTACAATGTTGTCATGAGCGAAACGGCTCGCTTCACGAGTATTCTCAATGCTCCGACAGTGGCGGCGCAGCAAGCAGCAGCGGCACAGCAAGCAGCAGCGGCGCAGCAAGCAGCAGCGGCGCAGCAAGCAGCAGCACTGCAGCAACAGCAGGCAGCGAGGACTGTGACAGTAACCCGATAAGCTTTTGCGCTTCCTTATGTAAGAAAAAGCGCGAAGCGCGCCTCTGTCGTCGTGAGAGTAGTTGATGGTTTGTGCTAATGAAGAGCGGCTGCGCAAGCAGCGGCCGCTTTGCATGCGCAGTCGTTGAAACTTCAATCTCTTTAGGTCTGCAGCGCAGTTAATAAAAAACACAAAATTTACTCAATATCCCGTGTGCTTGCACCGTGGTTGTTTATTTTGGACAATTCCAAAATATTATTCAATATAGGCAATGGGATTAGTAAGCTGTGCTACTTCTGTATCTAATACCAAGTTCGGTTTTAAATTACTCATGGCGCTTGTTGAACCTGCTGGTCCGCAATTGTTACAAGGCCCGGTATGGGAAATCAATATCTGAACTTGGTATAAATATATTTTGTAGCAATGTCTTCTAAACTTAAAAATTCTGAGAGAATTTCAGCGAGCGATAGATTTCTGAAAAATGATCGAAAAAATTTAGTAACGCGAATTATGGATTAGAGTTTAGTTAAAAAACAGGTTAGACTTCAGTAACTTATTACAAAAAGGTCTAACCATGAGTCATGATATCACAGAATTGTTTTATAGATGATTTTTGCAAGGCGTTTGAGGCGGAAATGTCGAGACACCTATCTCCGAAAAATTTCCTCGTACACATTCTATCTACCATTGTTGCCTATCAACCGACCGAGAAAAAGCCTTCCATTTCCCCTATCTTCTCTCAAATAACAACGTATTAGCTAATCCATAGTTCGCGTTAGTACATACTTAAACCAACACATCGCATCATATGTTGATCTTGACTCCGATCATGAATATGTTTGCGCTGTTTTTGCCGGTGGAGGACAGTCCGCAGGCTTTGCCGTAGGCTTGGGCGCGAGCGCAGGAATCGCTCTTCAGACGGTTGTACTCAGCATATACGATGGCTCCCCTGTGAATGGTATATTCGCCGGCCACAGTGATCACATCGGCAGTGCATTTTTCGTTGCCGGAAAATTTCACAACAGACCTGAAATAGCCCACGGAGGCGACGAATCTAGCAGTAACGTCGTAGCTCGCCCCGATCGAATATATCTTTCCGGCGTTGGCTCCTGGTTTCAGTCCAACATCTGCGTCGGCAAAGGCGTAGTTCCTGTTTTCATCGAAGGCGGCGACGTCGGCGGTGGCGTATTTTTTGGATCTCAGCGACTTGCCGTGGTCCGCATAGCCCAGCGCCAGCTTGAAATCCTTGTAGCCGAGGATCACGCCGACGTTGTAGGCCCTAATATCCTCCACATCCACTCCAATTACGCTGGTTTTCCCTTTCCCTATCCATCCGTTCAACGCTATTTTCCCATTGAATGCCTGCGGATCCCCGAATTCGTAGGCGACGCCGGCGGTAATGATGTTTTTGGAATAGGCCGAACGTATTCCTGGGAAATTGGCCTTTTCTTCGCTGATTTCCGGGTTGCGCGGCTTCGGATGCAACGTCTTAAACGGATTGGTGCTCCGACTGTCTGGAGTGAAGGATATGCCGACCGTAACTCCAGAAAACTTCGCGGACATGAATGCCAATTTTGCGGCTTTGTTGTCGTCGAAAGGGAAGCACAGGTCCACGAAGGAGCCGGCAGATTCGTTGTAGAACAATGAAAGATTGCGACTGGCGGCGCCGCCGTAGCCGACCATGACGCTGCCGCCGTTAATTGTCATGGAATCGGCCACTGTCGGAGTGAACCCCACCTTCAGCAGACCGATTTTTTCTGACTCAACGAACGCATAGGCTGTCCTCACGATGGGACTTCCCTGTTTCATGATTCCAGAGTTTACCTTGGCGCCGACTTCACAACCGAAATTGCACTGCTCGCCTTTTCCCAAATACTTTAGGAAAACATCGCTTTCCAGGGCGACGATTGCGTTGTCCTCGTCGGGTTCGCTTTTCTGATCCTGCTTTCTGGAAAGCGCGGTGAAATTAAACGTTCCCCTGATGCTGAAGGGACAGCATATGCCGTCCTTTTTGAGCTCGTCGGCTATCAGCTCGGTCAGTAGTTTTTCTTCTTCTTTTACTTCCGGTTCTTCGCAAAACGCCACCGACGCAAGTAGCGCCATAAAGATTACTTTTCTCATTTTATACCTCTAATACAAACATTTTAAATAAATTCTATAAAGATCTTATATTAATAATTCTTACATTTCCATTATCCAAACATTTTAGCCTCCGTTCTTTTCATGGCGATCACCAGCAGTACGATGGCGCCGGTAAAAAACTTCAGGTCGGAAGGCGCGAGGCCTAGCGACAGGGCGGCGCCCTGCACCTGCTGATACACTAGCGCACCCAACAGCGGAGCCACCAACTGGCGATTCAACGTGGCGTTGCCTATGATCGCTTCGCCGATCATCAGGCTGGCGAGTCCGTGAATCAGGATTCCGACGCCAATGCCCACGTCCATGTAGCTCTGCAGCTGAACAATGAGACTTCCGGCTAGTCCGAACAGGGAGCAGGCCACAAACAGCCCGGCAATTGTGTATTTATCGATGCTGATTCCCCGTTGCTTAGCGAGATTCTGGTTAAGTCCGACGGCCCGGAATCTCAATCCAAAGTCGGTGCGCAGAAATATGGCAAACGGGACCACGCAACTGGCCAGAAGCAGACAGATTATCGTCATGTTGCCCAGTATATTCACGCCGAATAGCCCGCCGCATTCAAACAGAGCGATGTTCGGCCGCCCCATGAGGCGCAGGTTCACACTATAGGCCATGGTGCTCAGAATAATCCCGGCCAGCATCGAGTTGATGCGTAATTTTAAATGGATGAGCGCCACGCATACCCCCATGCAGCCGGAGCAGATCATGCAGCAGGGGATCGCCAAGGCCGGATGGATTCCAGATGACATAAAAATGGCGCAGACGGCGCCCCCCAGCGGGTAGGCTCCATCGGCGGTCAGATCAGTAAAATCCAAGAATCGAAACGGAATCATGATGCCGTAGGTTATAATGGCAAGGATCAGGCCCTGCTGCAGGCCATTCATGACAAGATCAACCGACATTTTCACCTCCATCGCGCAGTAAGCTTTGATCTTCAAATTTATGGAACATTTCCAGCAGCGATTGGATGGTCAGCTGTTTTTTTTCGCGACCACTCATGTCGACCACAATCCGTCCTTTGTTCATCATGATCAGGCGATCACCATATTTCACGGCGTCCTCCATGTTGTGGGTGATCATGATTGTGGTAATGCCCAATTCCCGCACTGAATTCGCCGTGTATTCCATAAGCAGCAGCTGCATTTTCGGATCCAGCGCCGACGTATGTTCGTCCAGCAGCAGAATCCTGCTGCCGGAATTTATGGCCATCAAAGTGGCGATTATCTGCCGTTGTCCGCCGGACAAAACGCTCAGCGGTTGGTCGATGAATTTTTCAAGACCAATGTTCAGCGATCTGACCTTCTCCACTACGTCGTTTTTATGGCGTCTGTAGAAGGAAAAACGCGGATTTTTAACGCCGCTCAGGGCGATGTTCTCCAGCATTGTCATGGATGGAATCGTGCCCTTATTCACGTCCTGCACCACCTGCGCAACATCTCCATTTCGTATGACCTCGCCGGAGTCGGCCTGATGTTCCCCGCTGACTATCCTCAGCATGGTCGTTTTTCCAGATCCATTGGCCCCGATTACGGTGCAAAACTCCCCCTCGGCCAACGACAGATTCACGCCTTTCAGAACCGGCTCGAAAATTCCACTGAAGGATTTCGTAACGTTGCTTATGCGTAACATTTTCATTCACTCCACGACTGTGGCGTTCTCCGGAATTTTAATTCCGAATTTTTTTGCCAATTTTTTATTTATGAAGCAACTGTGATCCTCCATTTTTGGGAAAATAGGTGGAAGATCTTTAACAGCTGCACCCTTCAGTAATTTTGCCACAAGTTTTCCAGTATTTCTTCCGACGGATTCGTAATTTACTCCGAAGGTCGCCAGAGCAAGCCCGTCTCGCACCGATTGTTCTTCCATATTGAATACGGGAATGTTCATCTTCGCAGCTTCGCCGGAAATAACAGCAAGCGCAGACTGCAAACCACTTGCGCCGACATAAATCAAGTCCGCTTTCCCCTTCAATTCCTGTATGCGAATCGGAATATCACGCATCTGATCCACAGGAATAGCAATCAGATCCATTCCGACGGCTGCTGCTTCGCTGCGCATTTTGTTTATAAGCGCAGTATCATTGCAATCGGATGTGGCGTAGAGCATTCCCACGGTCTTCGCCTGCGGCAGCATCTTTCGAATCAATGACAAAAGCCCCTTCAGATTCTGCATGTCGGAACTGCCCGTAATATTATCGACGGATTTCATTGGAGAATCTACCAGCTTTGCGTCCACTGGATCCGTTATGGCGCTATAGACCAATGGAATATCGCGAATTTTTCCCTTTGCGAACTGGGCGATTGGAGTAGATATCACCACAATGACTTTTGGGTTGTGGCTTTTCAGATTCATCACCGCTTGTGGTATCAATGCGTGATCGAAGGCTATGTCGGCTACTTCGTAGCGAATGTTTTTGTCCTCCACATATCCGTTTTCAGATAATTCCTTTTTGATTCCCTCAACTGTAGCCAGCAGCGGAGGGATTTGCCCGTAATTAACAATTGCAACAAGTTGAGTCTCTTGCTTTTCGCTGTTGCATCCGCAGAGCAGAGCGGAAACCACCATCACGGCGGCACTTATTTTCTTTTTCATATTTTTCTTCTCCTGTTCTTTCGTATTTTTCGATTTTCAACAGACGTCCACTCCCTTTTCAGGAGAGGCGAACATCATAAAATTGTTTTGCTAAAAAAATATATATTGGCCTAAAGGCCAAAAAAATAGGAGAAAAAGAAGCAATACCGAGAAGAAGATAGCAGAACAGACATCGAGCTACCACCCGCATCAGTCCTCAAATTGTTTGCCGCGTCTAACATTCTCAACTCGCTAAAACTTCTAACTTCTTCTATAGAATAGTTCCTAGCACAACAATTGTCAAGTTTTTTTCGAAAATTATTTTTGCTCTCCTCCCACAACAACCACATTCTCCGGAATCTTAATTCCGAACTTTTTTGCTAGTTTTTTATTCACGAAACAGCGATAATCCTCCGCTTTTGGGAAAATGGGCGGCAAATCCTTCACGGAGGCTCCCTTCAGCAGTTTCGCCACCAATTTTCCGGCGTTTCTCCCAACGGATTCGTAGCTCACTCCGAAGCTCGCAAGCGCCAACCCATCGCGCACCGCCTGATCCTCGGCGTTGAACACCGGTATTCCCATTTTTTGGGCTTCGGATGCAATGGTCGGAAGAGCCGGCTGTATAGGACCACTGGTGCCGACGTATATGAAATCAACTTTCCGATTGAACTCCTGGACACGAATAGGAACGTCGCGGGATTGGTCCACCGGAACGGCGACGACAGCCAATCCGACCCTGGCGGCGGTCTCCTTCATCATTTTCACCAGGGCGGCGTCGTTGCTTTCAGATGTGGAATACAGCAGTCCAACGCTCTTGGCGTGAGGAAGCAGAGTTTTCGCAAAAATCAGAAACGGTTCCAGATCGTCCCGATCAGAACTGCCGGTTACATTCCCACAAGAATGGGACTCATCCTTCAATAGATCAGCAGAAACCGGATCCATGATATCGCAGAAAACCAGCGGGACGTCCTGAATCTTTCCTTTGGCAAACTGCGCCGCCGGCGTGGTTTTCACCAGCATCACTTTCGGCTTGAGAGATCTGAGTTTGGTTATCATTTGTGAGATGAGCGACGCGTCAAATCCAACGTCCACAATTTCGTATCTAACCGTCTTCCCTTCGATGAATCCTTGATCGGCCAGCTCGGCTTTGGCGCCCCTCATGGAGGCGTCAAGCGAGGCATTGGGACCGTAGTTGGCGATGGCCACCAGCGGCAGATCCTCTTTTTTCCCGCAGCTGACAAGCGACAAACAGGCCATGATGACCGCCGTAGTCGCCATAAAAATCTTGTTCATAATAAATCTCCAT
>JAISOD010000006.1 GCA_031275895.1 Holosporaceae bacterium
CCGGATCAACTGCTTTCGATAACATCTTCTCATGAAAAACTTGCACACTGCGTTTAAAAATGATAAATTTTATTGCAAGACGGTTGATAACGATATCTCTGGTTTTAAAGAAATCTTGAGCTTTTTATCTAGGAAATCGACTGAAAAATCAGAAATTTATCTGGAATCCACCGGCAGTTATTCGGAAATGGTATCCGATTTTTTCGCGGATCGTAATTTCGAAGTAAAAGTTGTTAATCCATTGAAAATACACTCTTTTTCAAAGGCTAAATTATCTCGAAACAAGACGAACAAATCGGATGCAAAATTGATTGCAGAGTACGGATTAAAATTTGACGAGCCGTCTTATAAGAAATTACCTCAAAATATCAAGGAATTACGGGCGTCGTATCGTTGCTCTCTCTCTTTGAAAAAACAGGCGGCAGAATGCAAAAATCATCTTGAACATAAAAATGTTATGCCACAATTTGTTGCATCAACCTGGGAAACAACTTTGGGCAATAATTCGATGCAACGAAACTTTTGCAAAATTCGCTTCTTCCCTAAAAGCTAGAGAAAAAGTTTGGAAACAAATCGTTGTTGCAGTCATGAGAAAAATGATCCATGAAATATTCGGCGTCCTAAAAACTAATTCAAAATTCAACGAAAAAATACTCTTCAAATGCTCTTGACTTCGACAACGGAACACCGTATCAGCGGGGTATTCAACCCTAAGCGATTAAAAAGCTCGCTATTAATTATGGAAACGCCGTTTCCATCTACTCCAAAAATCCAATTTCCTAACCTGAAGGAGTATAGTACAAATTTATGGATCAACTGCCGTCGTTCTGAACCTAACTCGCGAACATAAATTGATGGATCCCATTGCTATGGCAGGAAGTATGGCGAATTTTATTGTTGATATAAAAGGTTCGCTGTAGTCGTATATTTTGAATGCAAAGTGAACTATGGCTACCAACAACGCGCTTAATGCAAGCGACAGAAATTTTTGCGGCAAACTACAATTTTTTTTATCCTCAATAAAGCTTAGGGAGAGAATCGTTCCAATTAGCGCGTAAAAAGCTAGCCAAACGTGCCATGGCGATTTATAAAACAAAGACAGGACCGTCACCAGCAATAGAGACGCTATTATGGTTAGCACAGCGACGATTTTTTCTCCTAATATGGATAAAATAAATCTGTACAGGAGAATTTCAACGAATGCGAATGCCGCCGCTCCGACCACATCAAATAGATCGTGGAAACGACACTGAATTAGGCTGAATCCGAAACAGCACAGAAGAAACAGCAGAGCGATCCTCAGAATTTTGTTGTCAACTTTGTATATTATGTATCCGTAAAACACTGTCGCAGCGTGCATATGTCCGCTGGGAAAAGCATAACCAGTTCCCAAATGAGGAAGCAGTGGAACCTGGAACCACTGTTTGAGCAATGTATAGCGTTTTCACTTCGGATTTACCATAGCGATTCGCTAATTTACGTGAGTTTTCGTGAAATGTAAAATGGCAAAAGCAAAGTGAAAATGCTATATTGAAAATCATCGCCACAAAAACAAAGCAAAGCGCCTTGGCATAGAGATCGCGTCTGTGAAAAATAGCGCCCGCGGCCACCAGCGGAATGATGAAGGTAATATGCGAAAATTTCAAGATAAAATGAGCGGCATGATCTAGCATTTTAGACGTAGAACTCCACGTATTCATTTAACCATGCCAACACGTCGTCTTGCAATTCCGCAGAGGAAACGATTTTATTATGGTAGGCTTTTAACCAAGAATTTTCCTCGGCGTTGAGCATTTCTCTTTGAATAAATTTCGCATCAAAGGGAACCAGAGATATTGTTTCAAAGGATAGGAAGCCATTTGCCTCCTCCAACGTCAGCATCATATTTTCCAGGCGAATACCGAAGCCGTTTTCCCGATAATATCCTGGTTCGTTGGACAGAACCATGCCGGCTTGCAGCGGAACTCCACTGTGGAATGAAACGGCGCAGGGCCCCTCGTGCACATCCAGCGCATAACCGATCCCATGGCCAGTTGAATGATCGTAGTTGCTGGAATATCGCCACAGGAATTGCCTGGCCAGAGAATCCAGCTGCGCGCCAGTGGTTCCTGCGGGAAATTTTGCGCTGGCCAGCGCGATGTGCCCCTTCAACACCAGCGTATAAAATAATTTCTGCTCCTCAGTTGGATTTTTTAGGCATATGGTGCGAGTGATATCGGTGGTACCGTATTTATATTGGCCTCCGGAATCGAGTAAAAGGATATTTTCTACGATTTTATTGCTTGCCGCACTGGGCGCGTAGTGCGCCATAGCCGCGTGTTCGTCGGCTGCGGAGATGGTTTCAAAACTTTCTCCCATGAACCCATCCTGCAATTGTCTAAAATATAGAATTTTCTCAGCTGCTTCCAACTCTGAGATCTTACCAACCTTTGTGTTAAACCAATGGAGAAAATTTATTAGGGCCATGGAGTCTTTTTTCGCAGTTTTCTTTATTTGTTCGATTTCATGGCTATTTTTCACTGCCTTAGCCAGCTCAAATGGATTTTGTATATGAATAAAATTCCCATGATTCAAATGAGACGGAGTCTCGCCTTTGTCTATGCCGACGCAACCGAAGCTATTCAGATCTTTTTGCAAATCGTTTTCGGATTTTACGAGGCATCGCGAAAAATTCACTTCATTGGCGCTATTAGCGTAGAGCGTGCTGCTATGGTCTTTGGTTATTAGCAGATATCCCTCGACCACCGGCACATATTTTCTGCTGAAATCGCGAATATTCAGCAACCAAGCGACCGTACACGGATCGCAGACCAAATATGCGTCTAATCCATTGTTGTCAATTATCTTTTGAGCGTCGTCTATTTTTTCTTTGGACGTTTTTGCATCCTTCAATTCATGAATTCTAAGAATTTGTTTCGGAGTTGCGATCCCAAAGAGAAACTTAAGATTAACTGTTACGAAATTGTAAGCCTTTAGATTATCTTTGAAAAAATCCATATCCCAGTGTGTGTAAAACTCTGGATCGTAGGCTATGCAGCTGTTCGAAGGGATATTTTTTTTTATCCATTGAATGATTCCACGCTTCTTTAGGTCTAAAATCTCAAATTTTTCCTGATCTACGCAGCATTTTGCTGACAAAAGATATCGTCCGTCCACAAATAGCGCGGATTTATTGGGCGACAGAAGCAGCGTACCTTCGGAAGATTCAAGCCCAGTAATTAATTGTATAACATTATTAGACTCGTCGCTCAGCCCATGATATTTGCTGGATTTCGTATGCATGAGAGCAGAAAAACTGTTTTGCTTCAGAAAATTTTTAATATCCATTTACATAAATAATTTCAACAATAGAAAACCAATAATAACGCTAACGACTACTAAATACAGCGTGAGTTTTTTGTATTTCTCTATAAAATTCAAAATTTTTTCCCCAAAGGATTTGCAGATAAGCGAAAGTAGCAGAAACCTTGCTCCCCTGGTAATGATGGAGGCGATTGCGAAAGTGCAGAGATCTATTTTGGCAAGTCCGCTGGCAATGGTCACTATTTTGTACGGTATGGGAGTTAATCCTTTGGCGCATATGAGCAAAAACGCCCATTTGTTCAGATTAACGGTCAGTCTGTTAAAATTTTCTACTTGCCCATAGAAGGCCAAAATTTTTGATCCAATCAGTTCAAAAAATGCATAGCCTATGTAGTAGCCCAAAAACCCGCCCAACACCGACGCTGCGGAGCATATAACGGCATAGCGCACAGCCTTGTCTCTATTTTTTGCCACCACTATAGCCAACACAGGATCTGGAGGCAGCGGAAAAAATGAACTTTCAATAAAGGAAACAAATGCCAAGAGCCAAAGAGCATTTTTGCTAACTGCCTGTTTCATCATCCAATCGTATATTTTTTCCATCACTTTTCATCCATTATTTCGGTTACGTTATCCATGCCGACGATATTTCTCAGGTCAAGTATATCATATGAAGTGGCGACATACTTGTCCGGTAGAACAATTTTTTTGCTATCTGGAAATGTCAGCATCAGCGTCACATTTCCGTTTTTCTTAAAATTGTCAATGAGATTTTTGACGGCAATGAGCTCGTTTTTATGATTGATTTTGATCTGCAAAGTTTTATTTGCGACGGGGTGGACGTTTGGGTGGCTAGTGTTTCCAGCTGCAGACGGTTCAGGCGTGTTAGCGGCGCGTTCATTGAATTTTTGTATCTTCTCGGCAGTTATGCGAACACGATCGTCGTTTTTATAACAGCTGACGTTTATGGCGATTGCGTTTCCAACTTCCAGTATGTCTTTACAATCGGCTAATATTTCTGAAAATACGGAGATTTCAGCCTCTCCAGATAGATCAGAGACTCGCAATTGACAAAATTTACTCTGGGTTTTGGTAGTTTTATTGGATATGGCGTTGATTATTACGGCAACTCTGGCTTTAGAAAGCTCCTTTGCTTCCGCTAACGATTGAAAGCGCTGTTCTTTTAGAGCATGCTCATACTGCTGCATCGGATGCGACGACAGATAAAACCCAATGGCGTCAAATTCATTCTGCAATTTTTCTACTTCGCTCCATTCGGGCACGGCAACGAGCTCCGGATACGATTTGCCAAACAAAAATTCCTGATCGACGTCGATTTTCATGGATATTATTCGATCCATTGACTCAAGCAATTGCCGACGATTTGGATGTAATTTATCGAAAGCGCCGGATTTTATGAAATTTTCCACAAAGCGCCTATTTATAATTTTGAGCAGAAGCAATCGCTCAGTAAAATCAAAAATAGATTTATAGGGGCCGTTTGCCTCGCGTTCTTTCACGATTTCTTTTACCACAGATTCTCCGCTGCCTCTAACGGCGGCAAGGCTATACATGATGCTGTAGGATGAATAGTCTATTATAAAGTCGCTTTCGGACAAATTTATATCTGGCGGAATGATTTTTATGCCATTTTTTTTTGCATCCTGATAGTAGACGCATAGCTTATCGGTGTTGTAGGCGTCTAGAGTCATAATGGCCGCGAAAAACTCCAGCATGTAGTTGGCTTTCAAAAATGCCGTCTGATAGGTGAGGAGTCCATATGGAGTCGAATGTGATTTATTAAATCCATAGCCGGCGAATTTATTCATTTGTTCAAACAGACGCTCTGCTATATCCAATGAAATTCCGCGCTCTACGGCCCCATCCACAAAACGCTTCTTCTGGGCCAACATTTCTTCCTTATTTTTCTTCCCCATGGCGCGGCGTAGAATATCCGCTTGTCCCAGAGAATAACCTCCTATTTCCTGAGCAATTTGCATGACTTGCTCCTGATAAACCATGACTCCGTAGGTTTCTTCGAGGATGGGTTTCAATTTTTCGTGTAAATAGGTGATCCGCTCGATACCGTGTTTACAGGCAATATACTTGGGAATATCGTCCATCGGCCCAGGTCTATAGAGCGCCACCAGGGCGATCAAATCCTCAACGCGATCCGGCTGTAGCCTTTTTAGAACGTCGCGCATGCCTACGCTTTCTATTTGGAATACGCCGACGCAATTTACGTTCTTCAGTAGTTTAAACGTTTTTTCATCATCTAGAGGAATTGCTTGAGCGGTTAAGGCTACGCCGCGCTTGCCTATGAGATCTAAAACCTTTTGAATAACGGTAAGAGTCTTTAATCCTAAAAAATCGAATTTAATTAGACTCGCGTCTTCAATATATTTCATGGAAAACTGAGTTACCGGCATAATGGATTTAGGATCTTTGTACAGAGGAACTACGTTTCTAAGGTTTCTATCGGAAATCACGACTCCTGCTGCGTGAACGCCGGCATGCCTATATAATCCCTCGAGCTGCAGTGCAATTTTCATTAGATTTTGCACTTGAGGATCCGAATCTATTAGATTGCGCAGCGCCTGTTCGGAATCTATCGCTTCTTGGAGAGTTAATGGATTCGTTGGATGAAAGGGAATCATCTTGGAAATTTTATCCACAAAACCGTATGACATGGCCAGAACGCGCCCGATATCTCTTACCACTGCCTTCGCCTGCAATTTTCCAAAAGTTATGATTTGGGCAACTTGCTCGTAGCCGTATTTTTCTTGAACGTAGGAAATGACTTCATCGCGGCGTTCCTGGCAGAAATCGATGTCCAAATCCGGCATGGATACGCGCTCTGGATTTAAAAATCTCTCGAAAAATAAATTAAAGCGAATGGGATCGACGTCCGTAATTTGCACGGACCAGGCGACTATGGAACCTGCTCCTGATCCTCGACCTGGGCCGACCGGAATGGCCTGAGCCTTTGCCCAGCGAACATAGTCGGCAACGATCAGAAGATATCCGCTAAATCCCATTTTTTTTATCCCATCCAGCTCATATTTCAGTCTTTCGAAATACTGCCGACGAATTTCTTCGTAATTCTCTTTTTCTTTGAATTTTTCTAACCTTACTTCAAGACCTGTCGTCGCTAGGCACTGCAGCGCTTCGTCCTGAGTCTCCGCGCCTTCAAGTTTAAATTGCGGCAGCATTGGTTTTTGCTTCCGAAGCATAAAACTACAACGCTGCGCGATGTTAACTGTATTGGAGACGGCTTCCGGAATATCTGCGAAAAGATCCGCCATTTCCTTGGCGGTTTTGAAATAGAATTCCGGAGAAGAAACTTCCCTGTCAGCGTCGTACAATGTTCGCCCCTGAGCGATACATATCAGGGCATCGTGAGATGCAAAATCATCTGGGCTTACATAGCAAACATTATTGGTAGCGACCAGCGGAAGATTCAAATCATAGGCTAGAGAGATTGCTTCTTCCTCTATTTCATTTTCCAGTTCGTTATTATGTCTAGATAATTCAACGTAGAGCCTGCCGCTAAATGTCTTGGACAAAAATTGCAAATATTCTTTTGCTTCATCGTGCCTGTTTTCCAGCAGCAATGTTCCAAAAGATCCATATATGCCGCCGGTTGCCAGTATCAGGTCGTCTGAATGTTTCGCTAATAAATCCAACGAAATTTCCGGATACATTTGCGATGTGGAATTCAAATAAGATGATGAGACCAGCTGCATTAGATTATGATAGCCGTCGCTACTTTTGGCATATAGCAGCACGCTGGTGGGACGGTCGTTTTCTTTCGTGTGCTGAATATTCAGCTGGCAAGCGATAATCGGCTGAATTCCATTATCGGCGCATTTAAGGGAAAACTCCAGTGCTCCGAATAGATTGTTCGTATCTGTCACTGCCACAGCAGGCATTCTATTGCTTTTGCAGAGTTCCGCCAGTTTATCTATTTTTATGGCTCCTTCCGCAAGAGAATACGCAGAATGCAGGCGCAGATGAATAAATAACTCGCTCATTTTTCCAGCAACGTTCCTTCAGAAATCAGATATCTGCGATCCATTTTTGCCGCCAATTCATAGTTGTGAGTTGCAACAATAGCAGCCATTTTAGTATTCTGCACTATTCGCATCAGATCTTCAAATACCAAAATTGCCGTTTCCGGATCGAGATTGCCGGTTGCCTCATCCGCCAAAAGCAAAATCGGATCGTTTGCCAGGGCGCGCGCAATGGCAACGCGCTGTTTTTGCCCTCCTGAGAGCTCAGATGGAAACGAATGGAACTTGTCCTCCAATCCAACGTCGATTAGAAGAGATTTCGCCTTATCCACTGCATGTTTTTTTGAAATTCCGGCTATTAATTGGGGAATGGTTACATTTTCTACTGCGGAAAATTCTTGCAGCAAATGATGATATTGATAGACAAATCCTATTTTAGACAATCTAAGTGAAGTTTTTTCATTATCGGGGATATTTTTCGTATTCTTGCCGGAGATAAAAATTTCTCCATCCGTTGGATCATCTATAAGACCTGCGATGTGCAGCAGCGTCGATTTTCCAGAGCCGGAAGGTCCATGCAAAGCGACAAACTCTGCCTTTTTCACAGTTAGAGATATATCATGGAGGACAAAAATATCGTCTTTACGATATTGCTTGTCTATATGTTGCAGAGAAATTACGCAATTACTATACATAGCGCAGTATTTCCGTTGGGTTTAGTTTGCTCGCCCTATGCGCCGGATACAGCGTGGCCAAACATGATAGCAGCAGAGAAACAATTCCCGTTATAACGATGTCGACCGGCCTCAAAATGGACGGCAAATGCGTTAAAAAATAGACTTCTGGAGAAAAAACCTGCGTGTTCAAAAGCGCATCCAAAGCATTTTGAATTTTCTGTATATTTGTTGAAAATAGCAGCCCCAAAATAATTCCAGACAGCGTTCCGACTACGCCAATGGATGCTCCTACCATGAAAAATATTCTTAAAATAGAAGCGCGCGCCATGCCGATGGTGCGCAGTATCGCAATCTCTTTTTCTTTGTCTTTTACAAGCATAATCATGCAGGAAATTATGTTAAAACTTGCCACTAGAATGATCAGTGTAAGGATTAGAAACATTACGTTGCGCTCCACTTCAATTGCCTTCATAAAAGAGCTATTGCTTGTTTGCCAATCAGTTATGCGAAAATTATGGGAAAATTTTTGCAGAATTTTTTCTTTAATTGCAGAAATTTTCAATGGATCGTCAACAAAAACAGAAATTGTACTTATGGAACGCGGCATTTTAAATAGCTTTTTGGCTATCTCCAATGGAATAAAGGAGACCGAATTGTCGTATTCGTGCATTCCAGAGTTAAAAGTCGCCGTCAATCGGAATGTTTTTTTGCGCGGCACTGCGCCGAATCCTGTTTCGTCCATTTCTGGAACAACTACGATGACATTATCGCCGACGCTGACGCGAGTATGACGAGCAAGCGTCTCGCCCAAAACTATGGCGTCTTCAGCATCGAAATTTTTTAAATCGCCGTTCACAATGTTATCGGAAATCAATTTCTTTGCGCCAATATCATCGACGGAAATGCCTTGAATCAACGATCCTTTCACTGTTCTGTTATTGGATACTATAGCTTGCCTATCAATTGTGGGGATGGCTTGACGAATTCCAGCAATGGACAGTAGATCTTTTACAGTATCTCTATAGTCGACGTCTTCGTTCGTTGGATGTAGGGCGAGGTGACCGTTGAAACCTATGACGCGCTCGGCAAATTCTTTGCGGAATCCGTTCATCACAGACGTAACTATGATAAGCGTAGCGACTCCCAACGCTATGCCGGCCAGCGAGAAAGCCGCTATGGCCGATACAACTCTCTCTCTTCTCTTGGATTTTATATATCTCCAGGCAATTAACAACTCGGCGACTAACATCAGCGTATGAATCTATTTATGATTTCGGAAACGGTCATGTTGGTTACTTCTCCCGTCTTCCTGTTTTTGAGTTCCACAATATCGTTTTCTGCATTTTTAGGGCCCACAATTATCTGCCATGGAATTCCAATGAGATCGGCGTCCGCCAACTTCTCCCCAGCCGTTATGTTTCTCTCATCATAGAGAACCTCTTTCTTTGACGATAGGGCGTCGTAGATTTTTTCGGCCATCCGGCGGCATTTATCGTTTTTAACATGCAAATTTAGAATGACCGCATCAAATGGAGCAGTCGACTCGGGCCAAGTAATTCCCCTCTCGTCGTGCGACGCTTCAATAATGGCCCCAACCAATCTGGAAACGCCGACGCCATAGGATCCCATTTCTGGAAAAACCTTGTCTCCCTTATCATTTAAAACGAAAGCGTTCATGGCCTTTGAATATTTCGTGCCAAAGTAAAAAATATGCCCAACTTCTATTCCTTTGGAGATCATCAATTCCTCCTCCGGAATTGGGCAAGTCTTTGGATCGTGCTTTTCGTCTGCGACGGCATAGATGGTTTCTAGATCTTCGTCTGTCGCCGTAGGTAATTTTTTGTCGTAATAGAGCGTGCTTTCGCCTGTTTCCGCAAGAATGTGGAATTCATGGCTCATGTTTCCGCCTATGGCTCCGGAATCGGCTTGAACCGGAACTGGAGTTAGCCCTAATCTCCTAAATGTTTTGATATAGGATTGGAAAATGTTCCGATATGTCCTGCGAGCATCTTCAAAATTCAAGTCAAATGAATATCCATCCTTCATGAGAAATTCGCGTCCGCGCATTATGCCAAATCGGGGGCGTATTTCATCCCTGAATTTCCAGTGAATCTGATAGAGCATGATCGGCATACCTCTGTAGCTGTGCACATATTTTCTAAAAACGTCGGTGGCCTGCTCTTCATTTGTTGGGCTATAAAGAAATTCTCCGTCTTTGCGATCTTTTAGTCGCAGCATTTCTTTTCCGTAGGAATCGTAACGCCCGCTTTCTATCCATAAATCTGCCGGCTGAATGGTCGTGAAATATACCTTCTGCGCGCCAATTTTATCCTGCTCTTCACAGATAATTCGCGAGATTTTTTCCAAAACGCGCGTTGCCAGCGGAAGCCAGCAATATATGCCGGAAGCGGTTTGGGAAATCATTCCGGCGCGCAACATCAGTCTATGAGATGCTATCTGCGCGTCTGCTGGAGTGTCCTTAGACGTTGGAGCGAAAAACTTTGAAAATAGCATAAAATCCTTTAAGACGAAGAGTGGATATTATAGCAAGCCGACCTGAAATAAGATAGCTTTATCTGAGCTTATGCTATTGATCGTCCTCGGTCCGTTTTATTTTTCTTTATCTTGATTTATCATATATTTCAATATGTTCATGTAGCCGGCAACGCAGCCAAAAAGAAAAAATATAATCAAAAATAGCGGAGGCGTACGAAAACGCTTGTCCAACCACAGCCCCATCAGAATGCCGACTATCACGGCAGAAACGAGTTCCAGCCCAATGGACGCGCGAAATGCGGCTTTTTTTCGTTTTTCTTCGTTCATCTTAAGAGTTTACAACTTCTTTGAGCTCAGGAGAATCTTCCGGCGTTTCAATTGATGTTTCAACGGGTTTAATATCTATGATCTCGGATTTTTTAATCGGAAGAGAACAGATAACGCTGGTTCCCTCTACTTCCGAACTGATGTTGAGAGTTCCTCCGTGCAGTTCTATAAGCGTTCTAACAAGCGGCATGCTGACGCTGTCGGAATCTGCGCCCAAAAAGCTGATTCTATTGCCAGTTCTTTTGAAAATTTTCTTCTTTTCATTTTTGGAGCGTCCGATGCTCTGATCTTTAATTATTATTTTTATTTTAGAATCATCGGTTGTCGCTATTACATCTATTCTTCCGTTGGGAGGAGTAAATTGTATGGCATTGATTAATATATTAAATAGCGCTTGCTTGATGCGCGTTTTATCTCCCATCAACTCCACGTTATTTGCGTTATAGTTCCTAATAACATCAATATTCTTGCTTTTCGCTCGTTTTTCGAGGCTGGAAATTACTTCATCCAGCGCTTTTTCCGGAGAAAAAACGGAAAACTTCAAGTTTGTTGAATCAATATCAATGGAAACCATCTCCAAAAGATTATTTATGAGTTGGTGCAACTGATTTGATGCATCCAGTATACAGCGACAGTATTCCGTTTGTTTCTCGTTGAGAGTCCCGAAGTACTGATGCATAAGTAATTCTGCGAATCCGATCAGTACGTTGAGCGGTTCTTTTAGTTCCGTTGAAATTCCAGATACAAATTCAAATCTCAGTTTTTGCGCAGCCTTTAGTGCTTGATTTTTCTCCATAATAGCATTCTCAACAACACAGGTATCCGTAATGTCGATGAAACTGTGCATATGCGCGCCGTCCGGCAACGGAATGTAGGAAAACAAAATAACTGAATTGTCATTCTTCAATAATCTTCCAGTTTTGGCGATGCGATCCGTGAGATTACTGATGGTGTTTTCCAAAAATGCTTGCCAATCAGCCCCATAATCCAGAGAATCCTTTATAGCTTCCAGTAACTCAGATAGGTGGATGCCTCTGAATTCCAGCGGAGATCTGTTTTTATCCAATTCCCATATCTTCATAGTGGCATTATTGATGATTTTAAGGCGGTTATCGCTGCCGAAAACGACTATTCCTTCGTAAAGATTATCCAGCGTTTCCTTTTGAACCGCCAGCAAAGTATTATTCTTGCGCTGCAGCGCCAACGAATCCGTCACGTCCTCGTACATAAAAGATAGGCCGCCCATTGAATACGGCGCAATGACAAGGCGCAAAGTTTTTCCATTGGGCAGATGCATCATTTCCTGGAATGGAGAAGTTACGGAAGTAAAGAGTGCCAGCTGTGATTTTTTGAAGGCTTGGAAGTCCGCATGTTCAGGCAATCGGCGATTGTTGCGACTTTCATCCAGGATTTCAGCATAGGTCGGTTTTGCGTGCAGCCAACCGGCTTCCAATTTTAAGAGACGCTGGTAGGCGCTGTTGAAAAATATCAATTTGGTGTTTTCATTAAATATTGCAATGGCGGTGGAAAGAGATTCTAGGACCTCGCAATTGGCGGTCGTCACTCTATCGAGATTAGCGGCAAGATTTTCTTCGGCTGTGACGTCAAGGGCGAAACCGATTAGGTTTTCGTTTGAGGCAATGCATTCATGTATAGATAGCTTTTTGCGTACGCCGTTGATTATTACGAATTGAGCAATTGATTGATTGCGGTTGCACTTTTTTGCATTTTCCGCCAGGGAATGTCCCTGACCAAAGAGATTTCCAGGAACCAACGGAATATTATCCAGCAAAATTTTTTCCACGTTTGTGTCAAGGGCGTCGGCGTACACTTTGTTGCAATACGCGATTTCCAGTTTTTTGTTTCTTCTCCAAACGAATATTGGCAACATATCAAGAATTTCGCTAAACCAATTCACCTTCGTCGTAGCCTCTGAGAGCTTTTGCTCCAGAGAAGCTACTAAACTGGACGAATTTGTGATGTTGGCGCACCACAGCAATGTCGTTTCTATACCGTTTATTAGCAATCGCGAACCGCTAATTTCTATTTTGTTGCAATCTGCCAATGTTTTTACCGTTATTTTAAAAGAGGTCCCAACTTTTTTTAATCTGTTGAAGTGGAAAGATAAATCTTCTGCATCTTTCGCATCGAGGGTCCCCAAAACGTCAGAAATGAAAATGCTAGAAGAGTGGCTTATGCCCAGAAACGCTCTAAATTTTTTCGAAGAACCGACGTACTCGTTATGCTTATTCCAAGCTATCCAGCCATTTGAAGCCGAGGACAGCACAGCCTGGTAATGGCAAAGGACGTCGCGGTATTTTATTAGCTCGTATCTAGCCTCATAAATGCCGTGCAACAACGCAACGCTCGCCAACAGCAGAGTAACGATTGTCAGTAGAGTTGAGTTCGAGAATATCAAACAAATGATCCCGAACATGACCAAAAGCAGTCCGATTAAGTCCGTTTTGGACCAAGTTTTCATAAAAAAACCATTACCTACAACGCAAATACCGCCACATGCAAACATTATCGACAAAATATGCAAATAAAACAAGGGAAAATTAAAGTAATTTTTATTAAAAATTTGAGGATGTATATGCGAAGGATTGCCCAACGAATATGGAAATCGCACTCTCAAATTCCTCAAATTTCTGAAAATTTAGCGTTACGTGGACTTCGAGTGGATTTCTTCTTCAATACCTAGAAAATCAGCGTTTTTTATAAAAACGATCTACCTATTTCCTCCCTATTGCATAGGCAATGATGATCTGTCGAGAACCTATGATATAATAAACAGATATTTGTAGGAATCGTTATGCAATATACCTTCGAAAAGGCCTGGGATATTTTCAACTCTCCGTTTTTCGGATTGTTGAGAATGGCCCACGATGTTCACATCAAAAATTTCGATGAACAGACTGTACAAATCAGCGATATCCTAAGCGTGAAAACAGGCGGTTGTTCCGAAGACTGCGCCTATTGCGCCCAATCTGTCAGAAACGGCTCCAAAATGCCCAAACAACCTATGTTGGATCCGGAAACTGTGTTGGCGGCGGCCCGCCGAGCCAAAGAACGCGGCGCCAGTCGATTTTGCATGAGTACATCCGGCCGTTGTATGTCGTCTGAAGTTGAATT
>JAISOD010000083.1 GCA_031275895.1 Holosporaceae bacterium
TCATTATCTTCTTTTAAATTTTTCAATTCTTCTTCTAAAAAGACGATTTCCTTATTCAATTTTACCCAAGAAATGGCTCCGCGAGCACCGCTCATCATGTGAAAAATGAGATATCCAAAAAGACATGCCGGCACTATGTGCGACGCTGCTAATTTGAGATTTTTTCTGAGAGAATGGAAGTAGAAAAGCATATTCAGCAACTCACGTCCTGGTAGTCGGTTTCTTTTGCTAGAGCGTCGAATTTTTGCATGGTAATCATGAAATCTCTCATGACATGCAGAGGTATCATGCTCAAACCATCGGAAAGAGCATTATTTGGATCGAAATGCGTTTCGATGAATAGGCCGGCAACTCCCACAGAAACAGCAGCTCGCGCCAGCAATTCAGCATGCTCCCTGTTGCCTCCAGACGCGTTGCCAAGCCCTCCCGGCTCCTGAATAGAGTGTGTAACGTCGAAAAAAACCGGATATCCAAAATCACACATAATCTTCAAGGACCTCATATCGGTTATCAAACGGTTATAGCCGAAACATGTCCCTCGCTCGCAGAGAATTATATTGTCGTTTCCAGATTCAGTAACTTTTTTGTAAACATTTTTCATATCCCAGGGAGCTAAAAATTGTCCTTTTTTAATATTTACTGCCTTGCCAGTTTTGGCGGCGGCGACCAACAGGTCAGTTTGACGACAGAGAAACGCAGGAATCTGAAGAACATCCACCGCCTCCGCCACAATTTCGCATTGCGATGACTCATGAACATCTGTAACAATCAGACAACCAAACTCTTTTTTGATTTCTTGAAAAATTTCTAGCGCTTTATCCAGCTGAATTCCTCTTCTGGACTTTATGCTGGTGCGATTGGCTTTATCGAAGGAAGTTTTGAAAATAAACGGAATATTAAGGTCGTCGGTCATTCTGACGAGGTGCTCCGCAACCCTAAACGCGACGTCTCTGCTCTCCATCATGCAGGGGCCAGCCATGAGCGCCAACGGCTTTTCGTTGGATATGGAGACGTTTCCGACCCTAATAGCTTTCATTTTTTCGCCTTTTGCTTCTCCTGATTTTTTGCTGGTTTCGGGTGATTTGGGACTGTCGCAGAGGCGCCTTTAGTCGGCGCTGCTTCCCCTTTAGCCGGCGCTGCTTCGCCCTTATTTACATTCGCGGTCAGAGGGACGCTTTCTTTAGCAACTCGATCTATAATTGACTCTTTTACAGTAGATCGTTTGACAATTTTTGCCATAATCAGGCAGTTTAGGATAAAAATAGACATCAGAATCGCAGTAGCCCGCGTTAGTAAATTGGCTTGACCTCGCACAGAAAACACTGCGCTCGCAGCTCCGCCTCCGCTTGAACCTAGCGCTCCGTCAGAATCGTGCTTTTGTAACAAAACCAACCCGATAATCACCACTGCTAGGAGAAAATGAGCCGCCAACAGAAAAGACAGCATGAACGCCTCCTAGTATTCTATAGCTTTATTGGGACAAGAAGACGCGCAACATCCGCACTCCAGACAAACGCTTTTATCAATGGAAACTTTCCCGTCTTTATCGGAAATCGCCTGTACTGGACACACTCCTATGCAAACAAGACATCGTTTGCACTTTTCCATTATTACATTCATCAAAATTCTCCAACTGCAGCGGCCAAATCGTACATCGCTTTGGGTCCAATTGCAATGGACGGCATATTCACAGTGCCTTATTCAATATAATATCGTTTTGAGCCATAGATTCCCAAGAATTACGCGTTCGTATCAAGAGTTTTGTTGTGAACGTAGATTCCGGGAGCGTCCCTAATAAAATCGACGATGGGAGCGGGACGCATTAGTTCTCCCATCATTGGTTTTATCCACTCTAGCCAGTCGTTCCACCAGGATCCGGAGATTTTAGTTGCAGAATTGAACCACTCCTCCGCAGTTTCAAATGTCTTTTCGTTTATCCAATAGCCATATTTATTTTTAGACGGCGGATTAATCGCTCCCGCTACATGACCGGAGCCGCCCAGAACAAAGCGTATATTAGAGGCAAATAGCTTTATGCCGTCAAATGTCGCTTCCCAGGGTACCAGATGATCTTTTTTCATGGAAATCATATAGATAGGAGTTTTAATAAGCTTTAAATTAATTGGCACGCCGAACATTTTTAGAGATCCGCTCTTTAGCAAATTATCGCGATAGAGATCGTTGGATAGGAAAATTTGCATGGATTGCGTAAGATTTGTGGGATCGGAATTCCAGAACAAAATTTCGTGAGCTCCGGGTTTTTGGCCCAACATATAGCTGTTTACCACATATCTCCATATCATGTCCTTTGCCTTTAGGACGCTGAAGGTATTGTACATAACGTGTCCTTCCAGAACGCCTTTCTCCTTGAGTTGCGCATTTATGACCTCCAGATAATTTTCCGCCATAAAGACGGCCATATCTCCTGAACGTTCGAAATCCAGTAGCGTAGTCAGCAGAGTGGCCGATTCTATCTCGGCCTTTGGACGTTTTTTGCATAATGGATTGGCTAGATAGGCCAAAAAGCTTGAAATTAACGTTCCGCCAACGCAATACCCCAGCGTATGAACGCGCCTGGATTTGGTTATTTCAAAAATTTTATCCAAAGATTTCAGAAGTCCCTCGAAGGCGTAGTTTTCAAACCCCTTATTTCTGTGTCTTTTATCAGGATTAACCCAGGAAATCATAAACACAGTAAATCCTCTGTCTACGGCCCACTTTACCAAAGAAGATTCCTGATTTAGGTCAAGAATGTAGAATTTATTGATCCATGGCGGCACAAACAACAGCGGCTTGGCGAATACGTATTTCGTTGTTGGATTATACTGAATTAATTCGATTAACTCATTTTGATATACGACTTTTCCGGGCGTTACCGCAATGTTTCCACCTACATGAAACTGTTTGCAATCGTTTGTGGTTATGGTTCCGTTCATTATGTCGTTCAGGAGTATCTCAAAGCCATTTTTAAAATTTTCTCCGCAGGTGTTGAATGTTTCCCTTAATACGCGAGGATTTAGGAACGGAAAATTATCCGGAGACGTCATTTCGATATATTGCTTCATGAAAAAACGAGCGTTATGGACAAGCCTGCCGTCTACATCTTCGATGTTATCCAGAGTATCCAGCAGCCAATCGGCAATTGTTTGATGAAACTTGCGAGCAAAAAGCAGCATAACGTTGTTTTCAAAAGCGTCAGCCTCAAATTTTTTGCTTCTCTCGTTATATCTTAATTCAAGAGCGTCGTCCTGCTTATCACAAAGCTCTTTAACAAAAGATTTTTGCAAATTCAGAAGGCGATTCAACAGATTTTGCTGAAATTCTTCTATTTTTTGCGGTTGAGACGCCAGTTTCTTCCCAATTTGCAGGAACGAAAGCATTGCTATTTGAGGATTTAGTACCGCGAACTGAAATATATCCAAGTTTTTCAGTAGTCCCGGCCCGTCTTGATCATCGAAAAAATTTTGCATTTAAATTATCCCGAATCAATCGTTATCGAAAATATATTAAAATTTCACAAAAATATATATAAAATATCAAAATATTGAAACTACAGTTTCCAGTTTTCGGCGGATCTTTCCAACTAGGACGACGGTGTGCTAGAATGCATCCCTGTTTTAAGCCGCTGTGGCTCAGTGGTAGAGCGTATCCTTGGTAAGGATAAGGTCGTGAGTCCGATTCTCACCAGCGGCACCGTCTTTTTATCGTCTGCGATTAGGCGAATTGTTCCGAGTCCGTCATCTGAATGGGAGATATGCCGTCTTTGGCCGCGTATGTTCTTACATGGATATGTTCTTGATGTGTTTCGGTAAATTCCAATCGGGCACTAAAATTACGTCGTAGCGGATAAAATTAGAGCGCAGATCCGGATTTTTGCACAGAAATATTTCCGATGCACGCACGATGCGCCGTATTTGCTTATTCCGAATAGCTTCGTAGCATTTTGTAAGACTTTTGCGATACTTCACTTCCACAAACGCAATTACGTCGCCTTTGCGCGCAATAATATCTATCTCTCCGCAGGATGTTTTATACCTGCGAGCCAATATTATATACCCTTTAATGGTCAGCAACAGCGCAGCTGTCAATTCGCCGAAAATACCCTTGTATTCTGTTGAACTCATGATATTTTTTCTCTCTACTAGAAAAGAACCTATGAGCTTTTCCCTTGCTTTGCTACGATTAGCCTGATAGCCTCAAACGGTTATGCTCTCCATAGATAATACGCCATCAAACCTTAATTAAATGCATTGGATCGGCAAAGATTACTTTTTTCTTTGCTTAAAAACACAATTTCATCCCAGGAACGTCGCAAATGTGCCTCGGTTCAAGTATAATGGCGGAACATAAAAATCGCTGGAGCGTCATAATCATTGAAACAATTTCTTTCCAGAGAAAAATTTGGGTATCTTTGGGTAGTTTTTGGAGTATGTCTCTATTCATTTTCCGATGCTATCATGAAGCATTTTATGCCGCTTTATGGCGTGCATCAGGTGACGTTTCTGCGTACTGTTTTTCGATTTATTCCGTTTTTGGCAATCGCATGCTGCAAACGAGTTAATCCATTCAGAACCAATCGAAAAAAAGAGAATATTTTTCGATCTCTGTTGGCGTCTGCCGGAACATATTCTTTTATGTGCGCCTATCACTACTCTCCAATGACTGACGTTTTTGTGGTTGGGTTAACAACCGCAATATTCGTGATTCCGCTAAGCATCTGGATATTAAAAGAAAAATTCTATCTGAAAAATATGCTGGCCGTTCTGCTAGGTCTTGGAGGGATATGGCTAGCGTTCAGACCAGGTAGTGGAATTTTTCAGATGGGAATTATGTTCGCGCTGATAGGAGCAATCATTTCCGCGCTGAATCAAGTGATTATCAAGAGATTGGCGTCTACGGACAGCGAGCTCACAATAATTTTCTACCATCATCTTTCTCTGGCTTTAATTTCTGTTTGCATTAGCTTCGAAACGTTTGCTCCCATATCCATTGAACACGCACTGCCGCTGTTTATGGGAGGAGTTATCGGAGCAGCGGCCCAATACTCCATAGTTCATGCTTTCAAATTGTCCACCAGTTCCGGCTTAGCATCGGCTACATATTTTATGCTTATTCCCAATACGCTCATAGATTTTTTCTTCTATGATAAAATTCCAGACGTCTACATAATTTTGGGGTTAATTTTAATTCTGATGGGGAATTTATGTGCATTTTTGCGCAATCAGCCATAGTCGATTAATGTTTGCAATCAAAGCATGGTTAGACGCAGACTGCGGCGCAAATCGCTCGTTCTAGGCCGTTCATATCGGTTTCTATTTTTTCTATTTTAAATCTATTTTTTCGCAGTATTTTTTGTACTTTTGACGCCTGACCGCGACCAATTTCCAGGAATATCTTGCCATGAGGAGAGAGCCATTTTCTGGCAAGACCGGAAATTTCTTCATGGGCGCGCAATCCAGACTTTCCGCCGTCCAACGCCAAAACAGGGTCGTAGTCGCGAACGCTTTTTCCTAGCTTAGGGATATGGCTTGTTTTTACATATGGGGGATTACTCACGATGACGTCGAATTTTTGATTACAGAGAAAAGAGTTCCAGTCAATTTTTAAAAAATCAACATTCTTTAATTTTAATTTTTCTCGATTATGAATTGCTACGCGAATCGCTTCTTGGCTTAGGTCTAATCCAAGTCCAATTGCGTGCGGAAATTCGCTCATTAAGCTAAGCAGAATGCAGCCGCTTCCGGTTCCAAGATCCAAAAATCTTAGTGGAGAGGTTACGCTAAATCGCTCCAAAACCATCTGAACAATGATTTCCGTTTCAGAACGAGGATCAAGCACATGTTCATTCACAAAAAAATCATGATTCCAAAAGGCCTTGCGATTAATTATTTTTGATAGAGGCTCTTTTTTTAAATATCGAAGCAGCATGTTTTCCAAAATATGCGTCTCGTCATCGTTCATAGATACTTTTTCAGGCGAAAATATTATTGTCTCCGAAGAAGTATTTTTGATTTTTCCAATAATGGAACGCAAAACTCTTATAATTTCTCCGTTTTTTAAACCGTATTTTTTTGTATATTCAGAAATTATTAGATTTACGGACTTCAAAGATCAGCATTCTCCGCAGAAATTTGCCAATTGTTCCTCCTGATCGAACTCCACCAGCGCCTGAATTATTTCCTCCAGTGCAGCGCCTTCCATAATCTGAGAAAGCTTATATATGGTCAGATTTATGCGATGATCAGAGACGCGTCCCTGCGGGTAATTATAGGTGCGAATTCTTTCGGAACGATCTCCGCAGCCGATTTGAGAACGGCGGCTGTCAGCTCTCTGAGAATGTAGCCTCTGGCGCTCCAACTCATACAATCTGGCGCGCAAAATTTTCATGGCTTTTAGGCGATTCATATGCTGAGAGCGCTCATCCTGCTGTGTTACAACAATTCCACTGGGAAGATGAGTGATCCTGACAGCGCTTTCCGTTTTATTTACATGTTGACCGCCGGCGCCAGAAGCTCGCATGACATCAATTTTCAGATCTGTTTCCTCGATCTTTAAATCTACTTCCTCCGCCTCGGGCAAAACAGCCACCGTAGCTGTGGAAGTATGGATACGACCGCTGGATTCAGTCGCTGGCACCCTCTGAACTCGGTGAACTCCAGATTCAAACTTTAAATATGCAAAAACTCCCTTACCAGAAATATTGGCGGATGCTTCCTTTATGCTGCCAATGCCGTTTTCCTGCATATATAAAATTTCGAACCTCCAATGTTTGTATTCAGAATATTTTTGATACATTCTAAAAAGATCCGCCGCAAACAACCCTGCTTCGTCGCCTCCAGTTCCTGCGCGTATTTCAATAATGGCGTTTTTTTCATCCGTTACGTCTTTGGGAATTAACATAAGCTTCACTTCTTTCTCCAACGACGGAATGGTTTTTTTTAAATTTTCTATTTCAGTCATTGCAAGTTCGCGGAAATCTGCGTCTGTCGCCGAATCGCAGACAATTTTTTCCAATTCCGCTAATTCCTGCTGCGCTTCGGTATATTTATTAATCAACATAACAAAATCTTCGAGAGCTGCGAATTCTTTGGATAGCTTTGCAAAATTTTCCGCGTCGTCGACGCAGGTCAGCATTTGCTCCTTTAAAGATTCATGACGCTTCAATATGCTGTCAAACATTGTTTTCGATAACACGCTTATCCTTCTAGATGCTTTACTCTCTCTATTTCTCGCCTAAACGCATCGTTTAATTTATCCATAAATTCGTCCCTGGACAATCCAGCTGCGATGGGAGTAAGAAAATTAACGTTGATTATTCCAGGCTTTTTAATAAAACCACGGCGCGGCCAAAAAGTTCCGGCGTTGTGTATCACTGGCACTACGGGACAGTTACTTTTTTCATAAAACATGGCGACTCCCCTCTTTAGAGGTACGTATTGGCCGGGCAGCGACCGCGTTCCTTCCGGAAAAATCACTATCTGACGCCCATTTTTAATGAATTTTTCTACTCTACGAGCGGCATACATGAGAGCTTTGATGCCATGATTCCGATCTATAGCAATGGTTTCTGCTTTGCGCGACAGCGTTCCGAACAATGGAATGCGCAACAATTCTTTTTTGAGAATAAAAATTGGATCTTTAAATTTATGGATTAGTATTAGAGTTTCCCAAGTGGACTCGTGGCGCATAGCGTAAATTGCCGGCTCTTGCAGTAAATTTTGCTCATTATCTACTGTGAAACTTATGCCGCCAATTTTTTCAGTAATAAAATTTAAAATCAGTGATAAACGCTTCCAGAAGGCAAAAATGTACTTTTTATCAAAAAATACCAAAGGCATTCCCAGAAATAATGCCGCTGTAATCGTCGCAAAAAACACCGCATTGAAAATAAGAGACCTTATCAATAACATCCGCAATCCTCAAAATCTGTTCCAAAGTATTTTTAGACGAACATATGCGACCTTATGAAACTCTTTAATGCAATTTCGAAGAAAATTAAAGTCAAACTTTGATTTTACAGCACACGGATAAATTTTTAATTTTCCTGAGACATGCTTTAATTCGACTATACTGCGATACATATGATAATCGGAAGTAATGAGCAAAATTTCGTCTATGCCATTGGATTTTACCCAGGAAATTATCTCTGCAGCGTTTCCTTCTGTATTTTTCGCCTCTTTGCCTAAAATAACATGAGCTCCATTTATCTTCGCATGGCCGAGAATATCTTCAATAGATGTTTTTTCATAAACTCCAGAGATAAAAATGTTGCTTTTCCTACTGTTGTTAACGGAACGAAGCGCGTGAGCTATGCGATTACGTCCGCCTGTCAGCACAACGATGTTTGGCGAATAAAAATCGTATTTGTCCGCATAGGAGATTGCGTTCCATATAAAAACGACGTAGCCGATACTCCACAGAACGAGTGTAGTAAGGCAGAACACCGAAATTAATCGCATCAATTTACCCATTCGTCATTGTTTAAAAAAAATAAGACTGTATTTTTAGACGTGATCACGACGAGAATGGTGGTAATTACCGGAATCAGCGCAGTTATCAGTAGATATTTCATGGTGTTAGCATGCAGTAGCTCCGCGGATAAAATAAAATTCATTCCCAAAACAGTCAGCGCTCCGAACAGAACGGATATAAATGACGATCTTACTCCTATGGCAAAATAGTACCTCTTGAATTGTGAAGCTATATACGAATTACTTGCTCCAATTAGTTGCAAAATTTTTACTATATTTTGGTGAACCGTTAGGGTTTGCTTAGTTATAAAAATTATCGTGGCGCAAACGGTGACGAATATTAATATGGAGAGTAGAATCGCAAACGAAAACAAGCCGTTGCTGATTTTCAAAATGGGAGCGTACCAATTTGCGTGATCATGTATTCTTACGCCCTGAGAAATTTTAGATAATTTATCGGATAGCATTAAAAGATCAACGCGAGCGTTTCTGTCTGTTTCTACGTCAAAAATTGTTGGAAACGGAAAATCATCCGGAATGGCAGTGCCGCTTAACCATGGCTCTATGATTTTTAAGATGTCTTCTTCCTGCAATTGACGCACTGATTTTATCCCAGCAGTTGATCGTATTATTTTTATAATTTCTTCCTTCTGCTTTTCCGTAAGAGATTCCTCGGTTCTATCGGCATTGGACTGAAATTCCACCGTGACTCGGCCGCAAAGTGCTTTGCTCCAATCGGAGGTCAGATTATGCGTAAAGATGCAACTCATTATGGCTATGGTCGCAGAATACATCAGGAATCCAATTATAAACGGAATAAATCTGCTGGACTTGTCGTTGTTAAAATTGAAATCATAATCATATTTCAACGAAGGAAGCATTTTTATACGTCCCACTTAGGAGTTTTACTGGCATTTAAGGTAATGCGGCCATGCTCCAGCGTTAGTTCGTTGTAGTGAAATGTATCCACAAACTGTCTGTAGTGCGTGGCGACGATGACGCATGCTCCCATTTTATGCATACCGTAAAAAAGATTCATGAGTTTATGCGCTATGTTTTCGTCCACATTTCCTGTTGGTTCGTCTGCCAGCAATATATCCGGGCGCGCAATGACGGCGCGAGCTATGGCGACGCGCTGCTTTTGTCCTCCGGAGAGAGTATCCGGAAACAAATTGAAGCAATTTCCTAGCCCAACCCAGTCCAAAATTTCTTTCGCTTGATATTCTCTGCGCTTTACGGTTTCCCCGATAACTTTCAGTGGAAGAGCAACATTTTCAAGGACTGTTAGGTGTGGCAACAAATTAAAATCCTGAAAAACTACTCCTATGCGTCTTCTCAGCTCGAAGAGTCCTTCTGAAGGAATTCTGGTCACGTCGCTATTGAATATTTTTAGCATGCCGGACGACGGTCTTACTCCCATATACAACAATCTCATCAAAGACGTCTTTCCAGCTCCGCTTGCTCCGGTGAGAAAATGAAACGACTTCCCATACAGAGATAATGAAATGTTTCTCAAAACTGGAACGCCGTCCCCGTAATGCAACATTACCTTATCCAGCGTAATAACAGGCTCTCCTTTGGGCATATTCCCTCAAACAACCACATCTATTGGAAGTCTAGCACATAAGCTGCGACTAAAACAGGTCCTAGAATTTCTTTGTTTTTTTAAAAAGTTCAAAACTTTTCACGTTTTTAAAATCCAAATCAAGGTACTGGGAATCAGTTAAAGAAAAATAGTATGTCTGGTACCCTTTTAACTTATGCGCCGGCTGGACGTATTTCGCCCATTCGCTTACAGGAGGTAGTTCTCCGGTTCTGCTATGAGAAACAAGCATATATTCCCGGGAGCGCAGGATCTCGTAAACATCTGGAGCGATTTCTCCGGATTCGACGCCAACGGCTACTATTTTCTCCATCTCATCCTCTGTAAGAACACTCAGAAAACTTGCCTGTCCATTAGGATTCAAAAACAGATAACTTCCGAGACTGTCCAGCATGTAGTACTCTTCGTAACTTCTGTTTGCGCAAACGCTGGAGAAGAAACCAGCAAAAACCGGATCTTTTAGATGATTCTTCCTATAGACAGACAAATACTTGAAGATATCGTCGGTGTAGGAATTGAAGTAATGGCGAGCCGATTTCCTTATGCTGTTTGCGACGTCTTTGACGCAATTTTCCTCGCCTTTTTTTATAAAACGGCTTATGTATCCGCTGTTAAAAGCCTCTACAGCTGTTTTTTCATCCGTCGCTCCGGTTAGAAGAATTTTCTGAATATTTTGATCCACAATGGATTTGCAAAGCTCAATTCCGTTCATTTCCTCTCCCATGGAGTAATCGATCACTGCTGTGGAAATTTGAGCAAACCTATTGGGATCATAAATCTTCTGATGCACTTTATTCACGTTGAACATGACGGATTTCCAATCGGACATATTCTCTTCGTCATTGCTATGGAACAGATCTGAACAATCAAGGTAATTAACGGTCGACGTTTCATTTATAAAACTCAAAGCTTCCAGAGGGTTAGTAAATTTCCTAAAGATTAGCCCCTTAACTTGCAGCGACTCTTCCATAAGCGCCAAAAACACCGGATCATCGTCTACAAGGACAACCGTTGTAGGAAAAAAACAACTTAAAACATTCGCCACTTTGCTACCATCAGAACACGTAGAAGCTCATTCTGCCACATCTAATTCCTTTGTTCAATTCGCTAGTTTGCTTCCGGGTTTTTGGCGCGCGCATTACACGCCTACAACCTATAATACAATTTATTTGATGGTTCATTCTAGCTAGCCAGTGAATCAATGCAGACTTCTTCATTTCTTCGATCGGCTTTTACTTTTGATCCCTCCGGCAGTTCCAGAGCGATAATTTTGCGTGCTATCAGATCGTAAAGCTCCTTTTGAATGCATCTTTTGAGAGGACGCGCCCCATAATTCTGATCATATCCGATTTCGCAGAGCCAATTTTTAAGATTTTCCCCGAAGCTAATGATAATTTTTTTCTCTTCTAGTCTTTTGGCGAGATCAGATAGCTGTATTTCAACAATACCCCTCATATTTTCTCTCGAAAGCGAGTTGAAGACTATTATTTCATCTAGTCGATTAATCAACTCTGGTCTAAAAGTTGCGCGCACTGTTTTGATCACTTCAGACGACAAAGTTTCCTTTGATAGAGATTTATCCTGAAAAAATTCGTACCCCAAATTGGATGTAAGCACGATAATTGTGTTTTTAAAATTAACGTTATGACCAAGACCGTCGGTCAGACGCCCTTCGTCCAATAGCTGCAGTAGAATATTGAATACGTCGTTGTGCGCTTTTTCAATTTCATCGAACAGAATCACCGCATAGGGACGTCTCCGAATGGCCTCCGTGAGCTCTCCTCCCTGTTCATATCCGATATATCCTGGCGGAGCGCCAATTAATCTGGAAACGGAATGCCTCTCCATATATTCGGACATGTCGATTCTTATCATGCTATTTTTATCGTCGAATAGAAATTGAGCTAGAGCCTTGGATAACTCTGTTTTCCCGACTCCCGTAGGTCCAAGAAATAAAAATGATCCCAGCGGTCTGTTAGGATCCGAAATTCCTGCTCTGGATCTGCGAATGCAATCCGCTACTGCGCCAATGGCTTCATCCTGTCCAACCACCGACTCTTGTAGTTTGGTTTCTATGGATAAAAGACGCTCTTTCTCTCCCAGCAACATCCTTTCAACCGGAATCCCAGTCCAGCGCGACACGACTACGGCTATGTCGTCGTCGGAGACTTCTGTGTGCTTTCCGATATGCGACTGTTCTCGCTGAAGCTCGCTTAATCTTGCCTGCAAACTTGGTAACGTGCTGTATAATAATTCTCCCGCTCTTGCAAAATCGGCGTTTCGCTGAGCAATCTCAGCATCCTGTTTAATTTCTTCGATTTTATTTTTCACATTTTTTACTTCGTCTATATTTTTTTTCTCTAAACTCCAGCGTTCGTTCAGCTTCAACGATTGTTTTTCCAAAGATTGCAGCTCGGATTGAATTTTCGCTAGGCGCTCCTTGGATGAAACGTCGCTTTCTTTTTTCAGCACCTCCTGTTCGATTTTTAATTGCATAATTTTACGATCTAACTCGTCTATTTCCTCAGGTTTGGAATCCATAACCTTTTTCAATCTGCTGGCTGCTTCGTCCATCAGATCAATGGCCTTATCCGGAAGAAATCTGTCGCTAATGTATTTATTCGAGTAGGTACAGGCGGCGATTACCGCAGAATCGCTTATGCGCACCCCGTGGTGAAGTTCGTATTTTTCCTTCAGACCACGCAGTATGGAAATCGAGTCCAGCACGGTTGGTTCGTTAACAAAAACCGGCTGAAATCTACGAGCAAAAGCAGTATCTTTTTCTATGTATTTGCGGTATTCGTCCAGCGTTGTGGATCCTATGCACCTCAATTCGCCGCGAGCAAGAGCAGGTTTCAGCATATTGGAGGCGTCCATAGCCCCTTCAGTTTGTCCTGCTCCAATCAAGGTGTGAATTTCATCGATAAACAGAATAACATTATCGCTCTCGGATACTTCTTGCAAAAGGGCTTTAAGTCGCTCTTCGAATTCGCCGCGAAATTTCGCGCCTGCAATTAGTAGTCCAAAATCCAGCGACATTATCCGCTTATTTTTTATGGAATCCGGAACGTCCTGCTTAACTATTCTTGCGGCTAATCCCTCTGCGATGGCCGTCTTCCCAACACCGGGTTCGCCGATTAAAATGGGATTGTTTTTGGTGCGCCGCGACAAAACTTGCATGGTTCTTCTGATTTCCTCGTCGCGTCCAATAACCGGATCCAATTTACCTTCGCCCGCCAATCTAGTGAGATCCTTGGCATATCTACCAAGCGCTTCAAAACCAGATTCCATATTCTCTGCATTGACAATTTTGTTCACGCTAGTCCTCCGAATAATTTTTTAGATTTTTACCACAAACAGTTAAAGTCATTTTATAAGATCATGCGAATGAATGCAAAAACAAGATGAACGGTAGCGGCGAGGTTACATTAAACGCACATAATGCGTCCATAATTATGCATAACCATTCTCGTCATTTGTCGGGCGCCATTGACTTCGTCGCCTGTGATTTCGTTAAAAAATGTTGTGTTGCCGCTCGACTCGCATTATACTCGGCTTCGGTTGGAGTTTGTTTTTATCCGCGTTTTATAGATTACGCTTTCGATTGAAACTCCTCGAAAACTGGTTTTTATTTTTCCGGAAGTTAGATGAAGTCCTGCGTAATCGCCGTGATAAACCAGAAGGGTGGGGTAGGGAAGACGACCACTACGGTTAATTTGGCCACCGCTCTATCCGCAATCGGTAAAAAAGTGCTGGTTCTGGACTTGGATCCACAGGGGAATGCCACCACAGGGTTTGGCATATCAAAGGGACGCGGCCCACAAAGCAGTTATGGAGTTCTCCTGGGACTTGTAAACCCCAATGAAGTCATCAGGAAAACATATGTCGACAATTTATCTATTATTCCTTCGACCATAGATCTCTCTGCTGCCGATGTTGAATTATTTGGGCAAAAAGATCGAGATTGTAAGCTAAAACAATCAATAAAGAATTTGGAATACGATTATATTTTCGTCGATTGCCCTCCTGGGTTTGGTCTCATTAACATAAACGCCCTAAACGCTTCTCAAAAGATCATAATTCCCTTGCAATGCGAATTTTATGCTCTCGAAGGTCTTGCACAGCTGTTTAATACAATTCAAAGCGTACGCAATACCATCAATAGGAATTTAATGATATCGGGAATTCTGCTAACCATGTACGATCGCAGGAACAGTTTAAGCTATACGGTAGCCAGCGACGTGCGCAGACATTTTAAAAATTTAGTTTTCAGTACCATTATTCCAAGAAACGTGAGGATCAGCGAGGCCTCTTCCCATGGGAAGCCAGTGGTTATATATGATATGAAATCTATGGGTGCGATTTCCTATATTGAACTCGCGCGGGAATTTTTAAGCAGGGAGCTTGGAGGATGAACAAAAGTCTTGGGAGAGGATTATCGGCGTTTCTCGATGATTTGGAATCGGACGATCGAAGCGACAGCGTCATAAAAATTAGTCCAAGCAGAGTTCAGCCCAATCCTTTTCAACCGCGACAAATTTTTAACGAAGAAAGTTTGGACTCTCTCGCGGAATCAATAAAAAGAAAAGGGGTTCTTCAGCCGATTTTAGTAATTAAATGCGGAGACAACGACGGTTATCAATTGATTGCTGGAGAGCGTCGGTTGCGGGCTTCTAAAATCGCCGGTTTAGATGAAATTCCCGCCATTGTTGTCGATTTGAGCGAAAAAGATCAACTGGAAATTTCAATACTTGAGAACATTCAGCGAGAAGATTTGAATCCGCTGGAAGAGGCAAAAGCATACAGAAGATTAATGGATGAATTCCAATACACTCAGGAAGAATTATCGGAAAGTTTAGGAAAAAGCCGAAGTCACGTAGCGAATATGCTGCGGTTGTTGTCGCTACCAGACGAAGTAAAAGTCCTCATAAATGATGGTAAACTCAGTTTTGGACATGCTCGCACTTTGGTGGGAACGGATAATGCGCTGGAGATGGCGCAGTGCATTGTGAACCAATCCCTAAACGTGCGCCAAGCCGAAAATATTACGAGGCAGCGAAAAATCAGCAATTCTAGTAGAGTGGACCCGGAAATTTCAAATGTAGCTGATCAAATATCTTCGCTAACTGGTTTAAAATCCAATATTAAGCTTAGAGGATCAGGCGGAGTTATAGAGATAAATTTCGATAATTTTCAGGAATTGGATTCCTTTATGGCAAAATTGAATCGCTAGAGGTTTTATGGGGCTCATAAGATCAGCTTTTACTGTCGGTGTATTTATTCTTGTCAGTAGATTTTCTGGATTCATGAGAGAAGTTGTTATGGCCTTCTCTTTGGGAGTAGGAATCTATTCGGACGCTTTCTTAGTCGCCCTGAGGATTGCGAACACTTTTAGAAGAATCTTTGCCGAAGGAGCTTTTAACGCGGCATTTCTTCCATGCTTTTCCCGAGTATTGAATCATGAAGGAAAGAAGGAGGCTAATACGCTATTATCTGAAGTATTCAGCTCAATGATTTTGATTCTGGTAAGTTTTTCTCTGTTGGTTATTGTATTTTTTCCGAATCTGTTGCGGGTATTAGTTTCTGGATTCGACGTGCTAGGTGAAAAGTTCAAGATAAGTGTTATTTCCGGAAGAATTTGCTTTTCATATCTGATCTTAATTTCCATAACCTCTCTTTTTGGAGGGGTGTTGAATACCATCAATAGATTTGCGCTGCCAGCGGTTATTCATTCCCTGTTGAGCATATTCGTTACAATTGGCCTTTTGATTGGATATTTTCTTAAATTACCTGATGATTATACCGTGTATATAGCATCCATCGGCGTTGTACTTTCCGGAATAGTGCAGTGTTATGTGCTCTTCCGTTCCATAAAAAAACATGATTTTGGGATATGGTTTAGGACAAATTGTTGGTCTCCGCGCGTCCGAAAAATCATGAAAAACATGCTTCCTGGAATTATAGGGGCAGGGGTCTGGCAGCTGAATTTGCTGGTGGATACTACCATTTCGTCACATCTGCCTACGGGAACTATTACCTGCGTCAATATGGCGGACAGGCTCTGTCAACTTCCGTTGGGCACCCTCGGAATAGCAATGAACACGGCTCTATTGCCTCTGTTATCAAAATTTATAGGCGCCGGCAAATATGAAGAAGCGAGGATAGAGCTGGAAAGAGGGGTGTTGCTTGCGTTTTTTCTGACATTTCTGGCTACTACAATACTAATGTCCCTGAGCGAACCCTCTGTTTCAGTAGCGTTTCGCAGGGGAATGTTCGATGAAGAATGCGTAAGAATAACCGCCAGTACGGTAGTAGGTTTTTCTATTGGGCTGCCTGCCTACGTCTTGGCTAAAGTGTTTTCGTCGCTATATTTTGCTGCCGGCGACACGAAAACTCCTGTTATTTTCGCCATATATTCCGTTATTTCCAATGTAATGTTTTTTCTCCTGCTTGTTCCTTTTCTAAAATACTTTGGGTTGGCGTTGGCAACGTCGCTGTCGGCATTTTTTAACGTATTTTTATTAGTCCGCTACTCTAGCAGGAAGTTACGCATGGAATTTTCGCGAAAATTTTGGAAAAAAGTGCTTTCACAATTTATTGCCGCAATTTGTACATATCTCTCTCTAACGAAGCTCTCCGATTCGTATTGGGACATAGATCTGGGAGCAAAAGCCATTAAATGGCTGATATATACTGGATTTATTGTAGCTGCTGTGACGATATTTTTCCTGGTCGCCGCTCTATGCCTGCGTTTTACCGGACAAAAGCAATGGAAATTATGGAAAGAGGAAAGCTGGCAATGAGGAAACAAAATTATTTTTTAGACAGAATTTGCTGAAGAATGCTGGAAACTAAGTACAAAGATCCTGTTACAACCAGTAAATCATCATTTTCTTTAGCGAGAACGGCTGTATTAAAAACTTCCGGCGGATCCGTAGATGCGCATCGCGCTACTTTTAGGAATTTTTCACCGTAGCGATCCAAAGGAAGTGTTTTATGAGGAGTTTCCGTGAGATATAAATGAGCGTTCTTTAAATCACTCAACTTTTGCAACATTTCTTCGTGATTTTTATCATTGCAAATGCCTACTACGAAATGTATTTTCGCAAATTCATAATGGCCCAAAATCTCCAGTAGACTTTCGATACCCTGTGGATTATGGTCTCCCGACAGAAAGATATCTCGATTTTTATAACGAAATTTTTCCATTCGTCCAGGCCAGCGCACTTGGCTTATGGCGTGAAGAAATTTAGCGGCGTTAGGAACTAGATTATCAAATACCGTAATGGCCAGCGCCGTATTCTCGACAGCTCGCATCCCCTGTAAATTCATAGAAAAATCACCGAATGGAGTTCGTATGCCAAATGTAGGGTATCTTTTGGATTTATCTACTATCATACTGCATTCATAAGCTTCTATGGCACTGCACTGCAGTTCATGGATGCGGCGCTCGAATAATTCGTTAACTGCCGCGTCGCTAAATTTTATGTGAAATACGCTGCTATTTGGAGAAATAATTCCAAATTTGTCGGCTGCAATCTCCCCTATACTATCACCCAAAATAGATTCGTGATCCAATCCAAGCTTGGCGATAACGCTGGTGGAATGAGGAATAGCATTTGTGGAATCCAGAGCGCCTCCAAGACCGACTTCTAGAATGGCATAATCTATTTCTTTTCCGTGCGTGCCGAAGAAATAATAAACTGCCATGGCCGTAAGATATTCGAAAGAGCTCAGCGACACATCTTTTGTCTCTTGAAAAGTTATGGATATTTTTTCGTGTACCATTGAAAAAATGCTGCAAAAATCGTCGTCGGAAATATCTATGCCATTAAATTTAATTCGTTCATTTATTTTTAAAAGATGCGGAGACGAGAAGAAACCTACGTTTTTACCGGCCGTCATAAGTAAAGTTTGCAGTGTCGCGCATACGCTGCCTTTTCCATTTGTTCCGGCCACGACTATAACTTTAGAGGGATCAATGGGAAGATCCATAGCGGCGTAAGCTTTTTTGATGTAGTCCATGTATGTCAATTTATCCGTATTGGAAAAAGAAGAAACCACGCTTTCATAGGCGGCGATTCCCTTTGCGCGCCTGTATTTTTCTTGATTTTCTAAATAATGAACAACATCTTCGTATGTCATTGGCCGCGCAGTTCAGTTGTGAATTGAGCGGAGTTCAACGACTCCATAAGCACGGATGATAAATCCTAGCATCAGTACGGTTTTCTTTTATAGGAAAGCGCTGCAACCCTGCTGGCTTTTGGAAGACATATTACTTTGACTCTGGCTAAGCCCCTTGCTCCAAAACCTAGCAGCTTTGCCGCGCGTTGACTCACATCAATTATGCGTCTACTTGTTTCTGCAAATGGTCCTCTGTCGTTAACCAATAGCTGTATTTTTTTACCATTTTCCAAATTTTCCACCATTACCACTGATGGCAGAGGCAATGTTCTATGAGCTGCCGTAAGCTTATCCTTATCGAATATTACGCCGGTTGCTGTTGGAAGACCATGACAGTCGTATCCATACCAGCTTGCTTCGCCAATAGCGGTATACTGGTAATGTATCTGTGGGTAGTACATGACACCCTTTATCACATAGGGCCTTTCGCTGCTATAGCGCCAGTATTTTTCACCCGTGTACTGTGGTACGGTGGAGCACGCTCCCAACAAAATCAGAGGTATATAGATTAGTAGATTTTCCAAACAGCTGCGCGGCGTAAGCGGCCGAAAAAGCGATGAACTTTTAAAAAAATCTGCTACCATGCCTATCTACGTTTTCCGCGCCTATTATGGAGAGTGCCTTTTGTCTCAAAAAACAATGAAAGACTACATAACAGGCGTCAAATTAAACATTGCCAGGCATTCTATTATAAAACATCACAAAATAAAACCTGTGTCGTCATTATTTTCTGTTTCGTTTCAATTAAAAGCTAAAATTCGAGAAGCAAAAAATGATTCTCTCTCTTCCATAAATCGTAAATCTCGACGCGGATTTGTGCCGGAAAGAGTTATAGATTTACATGGATTATCTCAAAATGAAGCATTTTCCGAGCTGGTGAGCTTTTTTATCAGATGTCAGGCGGATGGAGTAAGAAAGGCGTTGATAATAACCGGTGGGAATTCCATGAAGAAGTCTGTTCTCCGCGATTCATTTCTCCAATGGGCTAGAGATTCGTTTGGAAATTATATTGCGGCTTGCTCTCAATCCAATATACAATACGGAGGTCAAGGAGCTTTCTATGTTCATGTGAAAAAAAATCTACAGTCGAATCTTTGAGCGCTAACGGCGGCTTTCCGTGATGTGTTTCGGCAACACTCTGCTTTTTCATTTGATGATTCAGATTGTTTTATTTATAAAATTTATGTAGCTTTCGCTTTGTTTATCTGGAGATTGATATGAAAAAAATAGTGTTTACGGCAACCGTGGCCATCGCGACAGTTTTGACTGGTCTGGTTTCTGCTTATGAGGAAGGCGGCGACGCTGCTTATGACGACGAATCTTTGAGTGGAATTTTTTTCGGTGTTGGCGGCGGATACAGTTTTGCTTCTAAGGATTCTGCCAAATCATTGAGCAGCAGTCATGAGGCGTCCAAAAATGTCGATCGTCTCATGGGTACGATAATTTTTGGGTCTGGCAAAACTATGCTTGCCCATCGCATATACCTTGGCGGTGAAATTTTAGTTGATTTTGCGAAAACGAAACGTTCTGACCAAAAGTTGGATAGCGTAGATGTGAAATTGCGCAACAATGGCGTAACGTCCTCGTTTGGCTTCAGAATTGGGTATCCGGGAACGGCTTCTTGCACGCTGTTTTTCATCAAAGCTGGCGCCACTTATGCGAAGTCCGTGCTGGAATACAATAATTGGAGACTGACCAACGCAAAATTAACTCCATTTTTTGGATTTGGCATGGAAAAAGCGTTTAATAAGAGAGTTTCGCTGCGCGGCGATCTGGAATACAGATTGAAAAACGATAAAAAGAATAGCGAATATAAGCTAGAGCGTGGTCATGCGGTGAATATCAGAGTACTGGGCGTCTATCACGTAAAGTACTGATTTGTAATCAGTAGGTCGGGGGTTCGAGTCCCCCGTTCGGCGCCGCCTGAAGTTTCAAGTGAAAATGGCAGCAAAAACTTCCTCTATAAATATAAAAGGTTCAAGACTAGATTGAGTTGATTTTCTAGCCATATAAGCTAGGATATATCAATGAAAAATAGATACATAAAACATGCTCATATTTCTGAAGCCAAATTTAGAGGGATTTTGCGCCTA
>JAISOD010000037.1 GCA_031275895.1 Holosporaceae bacterium
CTATTCAGGAAAAACTAGGAACATCAGCAAAATTTCCACGTCACGCCATTGCCTATAAATTTCCAGCGGAAAAGGCTCAAACAACCGTGCTGAACATAGTTGTACAGGTGGGAAGAACAGGGAATATTACCCCCATAGCAGAACTAAAACCAGTTACCGTTGGCGGAGTCGTCGTATCTCGTGCTACTCTCCACAATAAAGATGATTTGGAAAAGCGCGACATTCGAGTCGGCGATCGCATCGTTTTGCAGCGAGCTGGCGACGTTATCCCGCAAGTTCTATATCCAATTTTAGCGGAACGCCCAGCCGGCTCTGTAGCTTTTCAGTTCCCTAGCGCTTGTCCTTCCTGCGGCTCGAATTTAGCGCAAAAGGAAAATGAGGCGGCCGTAAAGTGCGCGAATCCAAATTGCGAAGCTCAAATGATCGAAAAATTGATTCACTTCGTTTCCAGACAAGCCTTTAACATAGACGGATTTGGCGAGCAAAACATACGCTGCTTTTTTAAGAAGGGAATTGTTAGAAACCAGGCAGATATTTTCCGTTTGGAAGAACGCAACGCGCAACTGCAGCTGGAAAATATGGACGGCTGGGGAAAGCAATCAGTCGAAAATCTTTTTAAATCCATTAATGCCTCTCGAACAATTTCATTGGACAGGTTTATCAATGCGCTTGGAATTCCGCAGGTTGGTCCAGCCGTGTCGAAATTGATGGCGGCGTTTTTCAAAAATTACAGAGAATTTATAGATTGCATCAGAAGTCAAAATGGAGAAAAACTGGCCTCCATTAATGGTATAGGCCCATCCATCATAGAAGATTTTAATGCTTTTTTCGCGAGAGAAGAAAACGTCGACGTCGTTCTTAAACTTGCTGGAGACGAAGTTTTGCCCGGTCCTGTACGCGTTACGGATGCGGAAACGCGCAGCAATGGAATATTTTCTCGTCAAACTTTGGTATTCACAGGTTCGATGGAAATGCTCTCACGAGAAGAAGCGAAGGAACTGGCTGAAAAATTCGGCGCTCGCGTGTCTTCGTCGGTTTCTGCAAAAACATCAATCGTGGTAGCCGGAAAAAATGCCGGCCAAAAACTTGATTCTGCTCGAAAACTAGGCATAAAAATCATCTCCGAAGACGACTTTTTAAAAATTATCGAAAAAATATAAAAATCTTCGAAATATTAACCTTTAATAAAAAAGTTTTATAGCAGAATCTCGGCTACAGTAGTGGGTTTTTGTATTATGAGTTTTTTTAATAATGCCGTAAAGCTGATCAATATGAAAAAAGGCAGCGCCAATGGCGAGCCTCTAAAAGCTCCGCCGATTGACGATCAAAATATTGAGCAGCTGGACTTTTCTCTCCGAAACTATGCGAAAGAATCATTTTCCGTTTTGATAGTAAAGCCATTATCCGGATGCATGCTGAAAGTTATGCGGACAATTTCCTTCATAATTACCGGAATACTATCTGGACTGGTGATAGCGGCAGTCTGCATTGGTATATTTCTACAATTTGGATCCATCGAAAACACAATTCTATCATCGTTTATTGTGAGTAAATTCGAAAATTTAGTGCCGGACATGGATTTATCCATAAAGTCCGCTATGTTGCAGAGGAATGCCGAAACCGGTTCCATCGAAATAACAATGAAAAAAGTAAGATTGAATGATCTTGCTATGCCGCGAGTCTCGATTCTTCCAGATTATGCGGAATCTCTCAAACAGCACAGGTTTGTGCCAAAAATCATTTACATAGCGAATTCAAAGATCAATATGGATATATCCAACAGTTTCAGAACCATCACATTTAACCCTAATTTGGAAAAAGGCGGAAATAACAAAGCATTATTTGAACCTGTATCTGCAGTTGTCGATAACCTAAAGGGAATAGTGGATAAAGATACGCTAATTAAGCTCACCAACTCCGACGTTTCGATTTCTTTAAACGGAGTGAACTGGAATTTCAAAAACGTATACTGCGAGCATAAGGTCGGAGATCAATTCCCTAAGATAATTGATTGCTCGCTGATGCTTCCGGAACAGGAATACGCAACCAACATAAGCATGAGCCGAACAACTTCTGGAGAAAAGCATAGCTACGATGTGAAATTAGGATCGCTGAATCCTTCCATTGTAAGCGATGCGTTCACTCGCGGGGATATACTGCTGGACGGAAGAGTGCTTTCTCTCATAGAAGGGTATAATTTGCCGATTTCCGGAAATATTCACTTGAATTTTAATGGTAAAGAGCTTTTGGGTGGAGATTTCGATCTGGTTGGTGCTACTGGATCAATTAAATTGCCAGTGAGAAACACATTATCTCTGAACCTCGGTAAAAAAATAGACAGCGGCAGCGTGTCCGGCTCTTTTTCTAAAGATGGCGCTAAAATAAACTCCATAAATATAGCCTATGGAAATTCCGGGATACAGCTGACGGGCATAAAAGTACCGTTGAGCGAGTACAGATTCCTAGACGTGGCAAACATTGACGGAACGTTAAGCCTAACCAACGTCGACGTACAGGAAATGGATGCTCTTCTACCAAACAATATCTCCAAATCGACGGTCCCTACGTTCAGAAATTACCTTCCTGGCTTTAAATTAGAATTATTTAAGGTGGATCTGAGCGGGCCAATCGCCTTCGGCAATAGAGCTGACGCCGAGACGTTATCCATAGGACAGGGGATTTTCAAAATCAAGGATGCGAAAATTCCTCTGGGGAATCATATTATTTCTAACATAAGCGCCACCGGCAGCATTTCCGACGATGGTTTTGATATCAAACTAACCGGCGCAGATTTTAGAAATACAAAAATTAATAGCGGAATATTCTTTCTATCTAAAAAAGACGATTCCTGGATAGGAAAAATAAACGCCGACGTGACCATCAAAGAAATTTCCTCCTATGCCAAGGATATTTCCCACAAATTAGCGTCATTGCCGTTGGATAAACTGGATATTAAGGGAATAGCTAATCTTGATCTGAAATTGGTTCGAATTAAAGGAGATCCACGACTAAAGGGCGACCTTCCATTTAGAATTGTGGAAGGAACCGGAGTTTTTAAGTCTGATAACCACAGTCGCGAGCTAAAAATATTCTGGGATAGCGACGGATTGTTCGTAAACGGCGACGTAAGCGCCGGTAGCAACAGTGTCAATATAAGAATGGAAGAAGATTTCCTCAACAATTCCGGAACTGGATCATTTAATTTCATTTCCAATTCGGGATTCCTGAGCGCTTTGATTCCAAATTTTCACAAAATCTGCGATGGGAATTTTAATTTAAAAATCAATACTTCCTGGGATGAGGCCAAGGAAGAGTACGACGTAGCGCTAAATCTAAAAAACGCCGTCATGATGCTTCCAATGGTCGGAGCTTTAAAGCAGAAGGATGAAAACGGCATACTCACGGCTCATGTCACGAAGAAGGACGGCAACTTTGAATTTTCAAAGATAAATTTGGATTCCAGATACAGTAAAATAAACGGCAGCATGGTTCTCAACGACGTTGGCGACATACTTCGCTGCTCCTTGGATAAATTCGAGATAAACAATTCTTCTGCCAAGATAAATATCTTGAGAGACGATGATAAGAAAATACTGTTCTCGGCGGTGGGCGACAGTCTGGACGCCAATAGAGGGATCGTCACATGCAGTCAATTGGACCAGGACACGGTAGTCTCAGCCTACATCGATCTCAAGGAGTTAACCATCTCCGGTAATCACAAGGTAAAAAATGCCAAGGGCAGCTTCAACATTAAAAACGGTAAGATAATAGGCGGCGCCTGCTATGCCGTGATAGGAGAAGACACTACACTTGCTTTGAGTTCAAAGGATCTGGATGGAAGCAATGACAGCATCGTCTCACTGTCTGCTTCCAACGCCGGGGAATTTTTAAAATATTTTAAAATTACTGATACCGTCAGCGGAGGTAGTATTAATTTTGTAACTAAGATGTCAAAGGGCTCGGATCAATCTCTGTCAGGCGCCTTCGAAATGAGCGATTTTATCGTGAAGAATAATACTCAGTTGATGAAGTTAATATATCTGTCTTCCAGCAGTTGGTTTCCGAATTCTGACAATATATCGGTTGGATTCAATTTCTGTGACGGAAATTTCGTAATCACTGATAATCAGATAAATATTTCCGGCAGAGCTGTTAGTCCAACTATAGGAATTTCCTACAAGGGCTCCTACAATAGAACAAATGATAACTTCGATATATCCGGAGTTTCGGTACCCATGTCTTCATTGCTGAACAATCAGGGAAGCAACGAAGCTTTCGCAGCCGACTATTCGCTCACCGGATCGCTGGGAATGCCTTCCATTTCTGTAAAACCGCTGCAGTTAATGTCTGCAAACGCTCTCAACGATATATTTGGGCACATGCTGCCCATAACAGTTGCATCCAGCGGACACGTAAACGAAGATATTGCTCCAATTTCAAGAAAATTCCTGTCTGATCCATTCTCGCGCATGGCTTTTGATAAAAAAGCAAGCGAGAAACAATCGAATGAGAACGTAGCAAACGAAGAAGCTGGCGAACTTGAAGAAAAATCCCAAAAACCAGCGGTCAACGCCAATAAAAAGTTTGGCGTAAAAATTACCCGCGGCATGAAAAGAACGTTCGAATAAGATTCTTGGCTATTCCATTATGAACGCGTTTTCAGGCAGGGCAGCGCACAAAAAGCTTAGTTTTTTATCCAATATTTATTCACGCCAAAAACCTCTAGAACGCGTATTCGCTTCCGATTGCATGACGGAGATTTTATTGTATGGGGTGTTAAGTTTTGTGTACTATGATCCAGTAATCTGTGGATAAAAAATGGAAGAAAATAATCTGTTTTATAGTGTTGCTAAGGATGCAACTCCCATGATGTCACAGTATCTCTGCGCAAAATCACAGTATCCCGGATGTTTGTTGCTGTTCCGCATGGGAGATTTTTATGAACTATTTTTTGAAGACGCAAAGATAGCTTCTTCCATTCTAAACATAGCGCTCACCCATCGAGGGAAACACATGAATGAGGACGTCCCCATGTGCGGCATTCCGGTGGCAACCCTGGATAACTATCTGAGCAGATTGATAAAATACGGCCAAAAGGTAGCTATTTGCGATCAAACGGAGGATCCTCGAGAGGCAAAAAAGCGCGGCCATGGAGCGATAGTAAAGCGAGAAGTGACTAGGATTCTGACGGCTGGAACGCTCGTTGAAGACAATTTACTAAGCGCCAAGCGAAATAATTTTCTCATGTCCATTGTTCCAAATATATACAAAAGAACCAACCAAATTAGAACGCTGAGCTTTGCCGCCATAGACATATCAACCGGAGATTTTTTCGTAAACACCGTAATAAAGGACGAATTTTCAGCAGTTTTGGAAATGTATCAATTGGGCGAGATATTAATTGCGTCCAGCTACGAAGGTACAGAATTTGCGGAGTACGTCGCGTCAATTAGCAATATTTGTCCGACGTTTCTACCTGAATCCAAGTTCAATCCAATCGTAGAAAAAGAAAGATTGAAGCGCTATTTCAAAGTGGATACGCTGGACGGCTTTGGCATAGTTTTGAACGAAGAGCTTGCCTCCTGCGGCGCGGTGCTGGAGTATTTGTTAATTACTCAGCGCGATAATCTCTCAACTTTACCGATCCCACGAAGAACTTTACTGGGCAATTACATGATAGTCGACTCATCCACCAGTAAAAGTCTAGAAATAACCTCTTCATGTCGCGGAGAATACGAATACAGCCTTCTGGGAGCGATCGATCATACGAAAACGCCTTTTGGAGCTAGAAATCTGGCGGCGCGAGTGTCTTCGCCAATTGTTGACGTGGAATTACTCGAAAAACGTCTGGATTGTGTTCAATTTTTCCTGGAGAATGAGAAGATTCGCAAACTATTGCGTGAGGCGTTATCAAGTTGTCCGGATTTTGAGCGAGCCATTGGGAGAATTAAGTTTAATAAGTTTTCTCCACGCGATGTTGGAGATATTCGCGAACTGCTGCGTCTGATTATCACAGTGAAATCCGTTTTAAACGGCGTTTCAATTCCGTCTGAAGGCGAATATTCATTGGAAAATCTGCAGGATTTCTCGGCGCTGCAGAGACTGTTGGAGTCCGCTCTGGAGGAAAATTTGCCGACCAGCAATCAGAGTGGGAATCTAATTTCTCACGGTCACTCGCCGGAGCTAGATCGGCTTAAACACATGAGAGATCACAGCGAGGATCTGATTGCCGACTTGCAGGAGAAATACATGAACGAAACCGGAGTCAGTACGCTAAAAATTAGAAATAACGCCATCATCGGTTGGTACATTGAGATTTCACTCGCCCAAAAAGCTAAGGTTCCGACGAAATTTATTCATCGTCAAACTCTAGTAAATGGAGTTAGGTACACCACTGAAGAATTGATGCATTTGCAGTCGCAATTTACAAAAGCGTTTGAAGAGTGGAATCAATTGGAACAGAAGCTTTATGCAGAAATTGTTTCTGAAATAATGAAATACAGCGAGGGCATCTCTTATGCCGTCAAGTTATTGGCCTGTCTGGATGTTTACGCAAATTTCGCTCACATCGCCGAGGAACGCAACTATGCGCGTCCGGAAATTTCATCTGGTTCGGTGCTTGAAATAGAGGGAGGCAGACATCCTATTTTGGAAATACATCAAAAGGAATTTACGCCAAATGATTGCAATCTCAATCTTCAGGAGAGAATTTGTCTTTTGACTGGACCGAATATGGCGGGAAAAAGCACATATTTACGCCAAAATGCCATAATAGTAATTCTTGCCCAGATTGGCTGCTACGTTCCAGCTAAAAAGGCAGTTCTTGGCATCGTTGATAGATTATTTTCTAGAATAGGAGCTTCCGACGACATAGCGCGCGGACGTTCTACTTTTATGGTTGAAATGATAGAAACTGCCACAATATTAAATCAAGCAACCGAAAAATCATTCGTGATTCTGGATGAAGTAGGGCGCGGTACCTCTACCTACGACGGTCTCTCAATAGCTTGGGCAGTGGTGGAAAATCTCCATAGAGTGAATAAATGCAGAGTCCTTTTTGCAACTCATTATAGGGAGTTGGCTTCGCTGCGCAAGTCTTTAAAGAATCTAAAATGTATGACTCTTAAAGTACAGGAATGGAACGGCGACGTAATTTTCTATCATAAGATCATCGATGGAATTGCTGATAAATCCTATGGAATTTACGTGGCTAGCATGGCAGGCGTTCCAAAATCCGTCATCAAACGAGCCTCTGAACTTCTAAAAAAATTAGAACCACCGGCGGCAGATGGCGACAAAAATTTTCAGAATTTGACGGAGGAATTCTACGATCAAATGGAGCTTAATTATTCCGAGATAGAATCTAAGCTAAGGCAGAGAATTGACTCCATCGACGTTAACAATGTTTCCCCAAAAGACGCGCTGGACATTCTCTATGAGCTAAAAGAACTAATATAGTAGCTAGTGGCGCGAGAAATTTGATTTTTGACGCGAAACAATGTATCATGAGCGACTGCTTTTGGCGTGGTCATGTTGTCGGAGGATCGTCGTTTGAGACTGTCAGAAATGTCGAAACAAATAAGGGTGCTGCTGGGAGGCGCGCTTATGCTTCTTGGTTACGTTCCGGCGGCCTTGGATGTTGTTCGCAGGACTTCCGACTCCAATGTTACAGAACAATTGGCCAGCAACGCTGAGGAAGCAAAAGTTTTTTGCGAAAAATCAGACGGAGACATTTTAGACGGCGACGTTATGGCTGATTCCTCCACTGGCGCATTGTTTAGCAGTTTGGCAAACGCGGATATCGTCGGTAGCGCAATGCAGGATATTCTGCACGGAGATTTTAGCAGTCTAATGCTCTGCAATGAGCAAAATATCTCCTTCGTACCAGAACACGCGCCGGTAACTGAAGATAAGCCAAAGGTTAGTTGGATCAAAACTGTATCTCGCGGAGAATTTGTCGGTTCGAAGTTGGTGAAAAGCGAGATTCAGTCCAATTTCTACGCAGACGCTCGTCGTCTTGGGGTTCCAGCAAATGTCGTGGATACAGTGATTGGAAGCATTTCCTCCAAGATTGATTTTCGTCGCTCTTTGAAGAAGGGAGATCGCTTCGAAATTCTCTATTCTCCTAAAAATGAGACGTTATATGCGAGAATCATGACAAAACACTGCAAAGTTGCAATTTATAGATTCGGGTCCGGAAGCAACGTTGCCTATTATTTTGAAAATGGCCAAAAGGTTTGTTTTGATCGTGGCAGTTTCTTTGGACCTCCGCTGACAAAAGGACTACGCGTCTCTTCTTTCTACGGATATCGTCGTCATCCCATCAATGGTAGATTGGCGAATCACACTGGCGTAGACTTTGTCGCTGCCTATGGCGCTCCGGTTCACGCTATTTTTGATGGGGTTGTGACGCGCGCGTCCTACTATTATGGATATGGCCATTGCGTGGACATAAAGCATCGATCCGGTTACAGTAGTCGCTATGCGCATCTTAGCGGATACTGCGTTCGCTGCGGTTCCCATGTGAAGAAGGGGCAAATCGTTGGACGCGTCGGATCTAGCGGCTCTTCCACCGGTAGTCATCTTCATCTGGAATTGGCGAAAAATAACAGAACCATTAATCCTCTCAGCGTAAAAATGATGCCAGCAGAAAGCGGCGTGGTTCAAAATCAAAAGCAGTTCAATGCTTTAAAAAAGCAGATTAATTTTCTATTTGCGAAATGACGTAAACCTCAAAATCACATGGCAAAAACCTAAATGGAAAAACCTTCGCGCGTAAATTTTTCCTCGGGGCCATGCGCTAAGCGCCGCAGTTGGGCGCCGCCCAGCGGTAGATTCGTCGGTCGTTCTCACAGATCAGCAGATGGATTGCAGTTAATCAGAGATATACTGAGTCTCCAAAGAAAAGTATTAGACATTCCGGACGAATATTACATCGGCATGGTAGGCGCGTCCACGACCGGCGCTATGGAAACTCTCATGTGGTCTCTATTGGGAGCAAGGGGCGTTGATATTATATCACTTTGCATATTCAGCAAGCATTGGGAAAACGATATAGCTAACGAATTGCGGTTACGCGATGTTCGTGCGTTTCGTGCTGAGTTTCCAAACATAGCCGATACCGGAAACGTTGATTTTAACAGAGACGTAGTGTTCTGCTGGACGTCGACAACCTCCGGCGCGTCCTTTAAAGACGCAAATTGGATAGAGGCAGATAGAAGCGGATTGACCATTTGCGACGCAGCATCGGCAGCCTTTGCTTTGGAGCTTGATTGGAGGAAATTTGACGCAACAGCATTTTCCTGGCAAAAAGGGCTTGGTGGGGAGGCTGGATTCGGCACTGTAGTACTAGGTCCACGAGCTATTTCTCGACTGGAATCTCACAAACCGAACCACGCAATTCCGAGGATTTTTAGAATAGCCGAAAATAAAGTAGTGAATTACGCCATCTTCGATGGATTTTGCATCAACACTCCATCCATGCTTTGTTTGGAAGATTTTTATGAAAATCTGATATGGGCCGACGAGCTCGGCGGAATCAAAGCTCTGACTAAAAAAGTTCAAAGGAATAACGAAATCGTAAAGAAGTGGATCTCTGAACAGGATACGTTCAAGTTTTTGGTGGATGAAAAGTACAGAGCGCCGCATATCGCATGCTTTGACGTTGCTTCCAGAGCAGGTCTTTCCATGTCAGATGACGAGAAATTGACCTTTTTGAAGAAAATAGTGAAATTTTGCGAAGAAGAAGCGGTTGGTTTCGATTTCCTAGGGCATACGTTGACGAAACCTCATCTGCGAGTCTGGTGCGGTCCGACGATAGAGGCCGACGACCTGGAAAAATTTCTTCCTTGGATCTGCTATGCTCATGATAGAGTTATTGGCAAGTAAATCGAGTTAGAGAGTATGCGTCTAATCGACTCAGAGGAACAATCCGTAGCGCTCATGGAGACGTTGAAGCGCGATCTTCGTGATTCTCAGGAAAAAGAGCGATTTGTTACCGTTGATACGGAATTTATGCGCGAAAATTTAGCAAAGCCGCTTCTTTGTTTGGTACAGTTGGCTACGCCGAGCGAGACCTACGTGCTGGACGCAATTTCCGTCGACGTATCCGTTCTAAATCCCATTTTTAGGAACGAAAAAATAAGAAAGGTTTTTTATTCGGCCGGTCAGGATCTGGAAATTTTATTCGCCCATGGGCTTGAAATAAAAAATTTTTACGACGTTCAATTATATGAAATGATTCTGGACGCAGATGAAAGGAGCAGTTATCAATCCATAGTTTTCAAATATTTGGGCAAAAAATTAAAAAAGGAATATTCTTTAAGCAATTGGGAAAAGCGTCCGCTAAATGCCGAGCAGTTTCTTTATTCAGTCGAAGATGTGACGTATTTGCGGGAAATCTACAAAAAACAGATGGAGGAGTTATCTCGTCTTGGTAGATTGCATTGGCTAGATGAAGAACTGGAACAATTAACAAAACGCAAAAGCAAAGACGACAACATCGTCAACTTTCGCAGCGAAAAAAGTCTTAATGTTTTCAGGCAGTTAATTGCATGGCGAGAACAAAAGGCAAAGGAACAAAATCTGTTGCCTGAGCAAATCGCTCGAAACGACGCAGTTAAAAGCATATGCCGCAGAGGAATGGCGCAGGTTCAGAGCATGAAAAACGCGAGATATATAAAAAATGCGCGCTTCATGGAATTTTTGAATTTTGCCGAAACAATTCCAGAGTTACTGGAGATCGATGAAAAAAGGATCGCAAGAAATCCGACTCTGTCTTTGCTGAAGGCGCTCCTGGAAATGTGCTCCTGCCGAGAGAAAATCGCGCCGTCTGTAATTGCCGCCGCAGACGAATTGGAGAAGCTGTGCCGAAGAAATGCAGAAAGCGGCGATCTTCGATGTCTCGGCGGATGGAGGTATGACGTCTTTGGGAAGCATGCGTTGGCGCTTCTAGATGGAGAAATTGCGCTGTGCGTAAAGGATTCCATGGTGGAGATGCGATGAAAAATATCATAGCTGTCACCGCTTCGCTGAAGTATTGCTCAGTTGCCATTTCATATGAAAATAATCTTTACGAGACAAACGAAAGTGCGGACGCAGCGGCAAATCTTGCGCACTTCGTGCATGAACTTGTAGGTTCAAAAGATATCGATCTGAAAAAGATAACCGGAGTGATAACGGCCTCAGGCCCTGGGTCGTTTACGGGAATTCGCGTCGCTCAGAGCCTTGCCAAGGGATTAGCTCTGTCGCTGAAAATACCATCCGCCAGCATAAGCTATTTTGAGGTAATTAGAAACATCTGCAAAGGAAAAAACAACGAAAATAACGTACTAGTAGCCATAGGAAGCGAGAAGGGACAAATATATTACGAAATCTGCTGCGGTAAATTTCATGAAATGGGAATTTCCGCTCCTGACGCGCTTGGCCGTCTCGTATCTGGCAAAGTTTTACTAGTTGGCGACGTTGTTGACGAAATCATTCCACATCTAAAGGATAAAATCGTCGACGTTTGTCGAGTGTACGACTTTAGAAGCGCGAAATATCTATTGCATTTTGCGAGAATTTTAAGCAGAAAATCAAGAATTACGCCATTGTACATAAACGCGCAATCAAGTGGTCGGCGTTGGTGAAAATCATGCGAGTTCTTCGCGTTAGAGAGAAAAAACACCAAATTCGCTCCAGATCGCGCAGCATTTGGACAGTCTTCGCATATGGATTGGCCCTGAGCATATCTACTCAGATGCTCTATTCTCAACTGGCGTTATATTTAAAATATGAGCTGGGAACCGGAGAATCTCGCATTGCGCTAATGGACGGTTTTGTAGAATTTACTTCCTATTTGGTGCGCATATGCTCCGGCATTCTAAGTGATTATCTGCGCAACAGAAAAATGTTGATGATTCTCGGGTGCTCGATTTTATGCTTAACTAAGCCCATTTTCGCCATGACGTCGTCGGCGATGCAAGTGCTTTGGGTAGAGATTGTGGAAAGATTAGCCAACGGAGTTCAAGCTTGCCCGCGTGACGCGCTCATTGCGGATCTTGAATCAAAAAAACGGTTGGCGACTGCGTTTGGACTTTTCAAATCCATAAAAACTATTGGTACTCTGTTGGGTGCAACCATATCCACCGCCATTCTATATTTTAGCAATTACAAAATTCTGTTCTGGTGTGCTGGAATTCCGGCGCTGGCGGCCATATGGATCCTACTGAACATCAACGATGAATCGCCGAGCGCGCATCATGCTAATCCGTTTCAAAAAAGATGCCTAAAATCTCTGGATAAACGTTTTTGGACCATTTTACTGCTGGCTGGGATTTGTGAACTTAGTCATTTCGGAGAATCTCTGCTGACAATTAGAGCAAGCGCCATTGTTCCTCAGCAAATGGCTGGGATAACGACGGCCTTCATGGGACTCGGCCCCGCGCTTTTTGCCTATCCGTTGGGATCTATGGCGGATAAGTATGGGAAACCGCAGATTCTGACGGTTTGCCTCTGGCTTTCCATATTGTCTTACCTATTCATGCTTAACACAAATTCCGCGACGGTATTATTTGCCTGTATTTTAGTTTTATGCGGCCAGCAAGCCTCTCTGCAGAGCATATTTTTGTCGCTGATTGCAGAATGCGTCGACGAGAGATTGCGAGCAACAGCCATCGGCCTATTCTACGGTCTCATTGGCGTTTCCTATATGATTGCCTCTAGCATTTGCGGACGACTCTGGGAGAGTCATGGACACGAATACGCTTTTTACTACGCCATAGCCGCCTGCTTTTTGGGATTAGCGGCCATAAAATCCTTCCGAAAGACATTGGACGAACGCAAAACTACGTCTCCAACGTGAATCGTTCATAAAAAGAGGCTCATTCAAATCGAAGAATCTGGAGCAGGCCATTTTTGTCTGACCGGACGCGGTCTTCTATTCTCATCCAGAGCAACCATCACAAAAGAGCCTTTGACGGCGTTCATCTCTTCATCCCGTCCTTTTCTTTTGATAGACACGTACACAGTCAGCGTTACTGACGTATTGCCTATTTTATCTATCTCGGCATAAACGGAGACTTCATCGCCGACAAAGATTGGGATATCAAAGGAAACGTTGTTTATGGCTTTCGTTGCAACGCTGCCGCGAGCCAATCTTGCCGCAATACTGCCGGCGGCTATGTCCATCAACGATAAAATCCATCCGCCGAAAATATCCCCCCACGGATTAGTATCGGCCGGAACTGCAATGGTTCTGGAAACTAAAACTTTTTCTTTCTGCAGCATGATTAGTATCTTTCTAACTGTTAAGCCAAGGCTGTCATTATATTGTCTCTTAATCAAAAAGTCAATGGAAATAACAGCGACGTTTGCAATATGTCGCCCAAAGAAATAAAAAATTACAATCGCGATTTTACTCTTTCAGTTTCGCTGGACGCGCGGAAATTTTCAATCCAGAATTTCTTGCATTTTTGCACAACCTCGCTTTTCTTTTGCACAAAACAATATTTTCATGAAATAACGCTTAATTTTTAGGCAAAAATCTTCAACAATTGCGATAAATTTGTCACAATACATTAATCTTTTTAAATTTTCTATAAAATTTATTGTAATTGCTTGGAAATTATTTAAATATCGCGTTAGCAACGGCATTTCGTTGCTGAGTTTTTTGTTTTTGGGGAGTATTAATAATGAAAAAAGCGCTGAAATTGTACGCGATAGCACTGTGCGCAGCCGGATTGTCTACGCCGGAAGCATACTCTGATTCTTACGGCTCTTCCGCCGACGATTCGCAGGAGCAAGGGAACGCTGCTAGCGAGGATGTAGAGAGTCATGCGATTCTCGATAGCTTGGCCCATTTTTATGCTGGAATTGGAGCGTCCATCGCATCGCATCGCGCCAAAAATGAGTATACCTATGGCGCCCAATATGCAGATGGCGTCGCCGTGACGCCGCATATAATAGGTAAAACTGACAAAGAGCTGGATGGCGCTGTCACGAAATTCAATGGAGTCTTTATTCTTGGCGTTGGGACCAAAATGCAATCGAATCCATTCTACGTATCAGTTGAAGCTGGGGTGGATTTAGGACCTCAGGCGAAGCATTCGTCTTATGGGGCTTTCATTGCAGGCGGCGCTAGAAGAGGTGACACTGAGATTTCCCACAAAAGTTATAATCCATGGTTTGCGCTCAGGGTAGGGGGAGTTTGGAAAAGCATTCTGGTATATATTAAGGGCGGTGGGAAATATTCAAAAATAGAAGAGCACTATACGGAATATGACGTTAACACTGCAAGAAAAATTGTGACAGATTCGGTTAATAAAATCTCAGCCGTTATACCGATCGTAGCCATCGGTATAGAGAAGTACTTCGCTAAAAACGCAAGTTTTCGAGTTGAAGCTGGGTACGGATTTGGCAAGAACGGAACGAAGAATTTCGGCGCTAAGGGTTCCACTAAGCTGACCCTAAAGGACGTTTGCACCATACGCGCACTCATTTGCTGGAATTTGGGAGCTGGAAAGAGATTATAACGGCTGAATGCGAAAATCATAGAGCAACCGAGGACGTATGGTTTTCGGTTGCTTTTGTGCAATCTGTATCAGGGTTTCGGCAACATGTCTTAACTGACGCGTCGGTAGCCGTGACTTTCATTTAATCTAGTATTTTTATAAATTTTTATAAAAGAGGTCGTTGAGTTTTTCTATCCGAGGTTCTATAAGAAAACATAAGAAGACAGAAGACATTGGAGGTATCCAATGAAGGCAGGTAAAGTTGGCGCAGACGTAGATCGATCGATAGCGTATACCGTCGCGCAGCTGAAGGGACGAAGACTGCGTATGGTGCGCGCCCTAACAGGTCTTTCTCGTCAAGAATTGCATGAAAAAATCGGCATAGCAACCTCCACGGTGGATACTTGGGAAAGCGGCAGAGTAGAATTAACCGAAAAAAGCGCGGAACGCATATGTCTTGCCCTGAGAAAAGTAGGCATTTATTGCGCCTGCGAATGGCTGCTGACCGGCGCTGGAATGCCGCCCAGAACCATGGACGACGTTGAAAAGTTCGTATTTTTATCCGATGGACTAGCTACTTTCCCTGAGCAACTAACTTTCGGGAGAGCCAACGACAAAATTCCGCCGTTTATGGATAATGACATGAGACGTGAACTGAGTTTTTTCCTCAGTCTTCACGAAAATTCTCTTTTCCATCTCGTGGAAGAGGATTCACACGGCTTTCGCTATCGACGCGGCGACTGCGTTGCCGGTACGGAAAGCGACATTCAAACGATTGCCGTAAAAATAATAATCGCGCAATTGGTCAACAAAAAAACGACGCTCTGCAAACTAATAAGAACGTCCGAAGAGGGGAGCGACGTGCTATTGGGCAAGGGCAATCTTCGTAAAAGACTGAAAATAGCGAGAGCAGCACAAATTCTATGGCACAGAAGATCTTACCATAAACGATAATCTTGACACATACTCGTCATATACGTTGGCGAGAAAAATAGCAAAAATTCCTGCGACCATATACCACTTCGTGAAGTTCGGAAAATAGCGATAACTTTATGCCGCTATTTTTTTCCAGCAGTGGGATTGCTCCGATGGTAAATGCGCCCTCTGCTAAATTTCCGTTCCAATGGTTTATATCGCCGCCGGTAGCTATATACTCTCCAAAAGCGACGTTGCGCGATTGTTTACTGGTGCAGGTCAGAACCACATCGCCCACTCCGCAAAGCTCGAAAAAAGACTCTTTGCATCCTCCAAGGGCGGCGGACAAGGCCGCCATTTCCTTTAATCCATCCACAATCATAAGAGCAACTGCGCTTTCTCCATATTTTAATCCTGATACAATGCCGC
>JAISOD010000084.1 GCA_031275895.1 Holosporaceae bacterium
TTAAAATATACGGTGACTACATCTTGCCGATTAATGATGAGTTCTTCTGCCTTCGAAAAGTCTAACTTTTCGCAAATATTTCCCAAAAGTCTTCTTATATATTGGCATTCATGGTAAACGCCTAGACTGTAATATCCTTGATAGTAACATCCCGAACTTTCCCCGCATACGAAAGCTGCAGCTACTTTTTCATTCTTATATTTCTTCCTGAAATCGTCTTCGTTGTAACAGTATGGTATCGCGACTGATTCTAGCGAACAAAAAACATCTTTAGAAATGCATGAGATATTCACATTTTGACTGAGCGTCTTCATCCCCTCCAGGGAACCCACAAGCGACAAAAGCGCTACTGACAAAGCTAGCCTATTCATAATACCTCCTCCTATGCAAGTTAACGGGAAGTTAATAAATCCAAAATAACAAATCAAGCATTTATTTTTAATTTAAATAATTTCTTCGGAAACAATCGGTTTTATTTCATCCACTTTCCCCCTACGGTCGGTCTTAATTCCTACACAACGAGTTTCCGATATTTTACAGCCATTCGTGCCGTTTTTCACAAAAATGTGCTGTGGGATGTCAAGATCGAGGTAAAAAGTCGAATCTTGAGCAATTTTGTTGTTGATTGCATCAGAAATCGAGGCAGGAGAAGAGTGCTTTATCAACAGCGGATAAAGTTTCCTCTTCTGTTGCCAATCTTTGAATGCATCTCCCTTTTCTTTGATCCCGTACTTTCTCGCAAACAGAAAGCAAGCTGCACATCCGTCGTCTTTCTTAAAAAACTTGTTTGCTCGTTTTTTATCCCAGGCTATACAAAACTGCGCCTTTTTATACAGTGGAAATTTCATTCTGCTTAAATCAAGCTCAAATTTTTTATGCTCTTTTCTAAATTGTGATTTTCCCGTCTGAAACGGCATGCCTTTTTTTAATGCTCTCTTTGCTCTGCCTAAAAAAGTACGCACGTTAGGCGATGCAATTAAAAGGTTAGAAGATTCTAAATCAGATCGTAACTCTTTAGAAGATTTTAAATTAGATCGTAGCTCTTTAGAAAATTTTGAATTCGATTGTATAACAAAAACTGAGCTCGACTCTGACGATGTGAAAAAATCTGAACCTAATGATTATATGTCTCTCCGTAATGAATAGGAAAATCCGCCGCTTGAAGAACCATCGCCATCTCTCAGCCAAGAGTCTGACGAGGAATGAAACTATTCATCGCCTCCGATCATGCTGCCAATAGCGGCGCGCCTATTTCCTACATTTCCAATTGTAACAGTATCAGCTGGCCTATACTATGGCAGACGAAAAAATGCGCTCTAGCTTTGTGAAAATATGCTGAAATACGGGTTCTTGATGAACGAAAATCACCCGTTGATCAGCTCGCGTTTATCGGCGTTTTTCGAAGCGAACTTCTGCAACTCTATGAAAAATATGCGAGCGCTGTAGGTCATAATTTGGCAAGGATCAGTGCCCAGCGGTTGAAACGTCAAGCTTTGCACCATTCCTATGGAAAATTAAAATTTATAAAAAATTGTGGATTTACGAACGCCTTTTTGCTTATACTCCCAAGTCACAGCGGATGGAATTTTTGTTATGTTAAGCCTGCGATCATCGTTGATTTTTGCACTATGCATGATTTTTCTTACTTTAGCTGCCGCAGGCAAACATATTTCTATAAAAAACGACGCCTCGTTCACCGTAGTTGCGTCCAAAAACAATCCTAGACTGAATGATAACAGGGAAGAGTCGTTTCAGGAAAGTTTGGCGAAACTGTCCATTCCTGACTCTTATAAATTAAAGGAAGTAATTATTGGGCATAAGAATGCTCCACACAGCGTCGTCGTGTATTTATCTTTTAGCTGCTGCCATTGTAGAGATTTTTTTAGAGACGAGTTTCTTAAAATTCGGAAAAAGTACGCTGATACCGGAATAATTAAAATATATCTGAAAAATTATTTAGACGACCTCGGAGCACTGGAGGCGGCTGTTTTAGTCAGGTGCTTTGGTGGAGAACTGCTAAAAAAGGTTCTAGAATTATCGGGAAAAGTATTTGATAAACAAAAGGAATGGCTGAGTTCAAAAGACCCGAGAGAATTTTTGAAAAATATTTTTAGAGCTTATGGCAAAAGCAAAGTTGATTCCTGTTCTAAAAATGAGAAAATATCGGCAGGATTGATGAAGGAGCAGCAGCGGGCGCATGAATTGAAGATAATGAGCGTTCCAGCCTTTGTGATTGACGGCAAGATACATCAGGGCAACTTAACGTGCGAAAAGCTGGAAGAAATCCTGAAAATTAAAAAATAATTCTTTCAGGCGCAAATTTTTACTGAATTGCCTCCGCTCTGCTTGGCTATGTACATGAATTTGTCAGCTACAGATATTGCATCCTGAATGGACATTTTTTCTCCACTTTCTAAGCAACATACGCCAACGCTGACGGTACATTGAACTTCATGAAAATATGAGCTCTCTATTTTCTTTTGAATTCTGTGGGCTATGTCAATTGCAGTTAATTTATCCACTTTACCCATAATAATGATAAATTCGTCTCCCCCATATCGCGCGATGACGTCCGAAGAGCGCACATATCTTTTTATATTGTTGGAAATGTATTTTAACATGGAATCGGCAAAAGAATGACCAAATTTGTCATTGATAAATTTAAATTTATCTATGTCAATCATGAGAATAGCAGAACCGACAAAACTATTGGTATTCATTTTCAAATAATCTTCAAAAAACGAGCGACTATATACCTCTGTGGTGGAATCGACGGCGGATAGATATAGACTTTTTTTTATCTTCATGGAAAATACTTCGTGCAGTCTTTTGTATTTAATTAACGAGTTTATGCGACTCGCTATGATCATTCTGTTGGAGTTCAGATTAATAATATCTGAACATCCAAAATTCAATCGCATGGATCGCTTCGCCTTTTCCTGGACGTCTTTATAAAAGGTGAAAACTATCGGTTTATATCTGTTGGCTTTTCTTAAACGTATGCCGGCGCAACATTCGTTGGCCTGTTCATGAGTCATACTTATGAGGAACAAATCTGCGTTGTGAAGATTATCGATAACGGGCCATGTATTCAGCATAACCAATTCGGTATTTTTCAGAACGCTTTCATGCAAAAAATCGACATTGTCGTGGAAGATGCTGACTATTTTGCGTTCGCCTGTTTCTCCTATATGCATGCGATTCAGTAAACTTTCGTCGAATCTATCCTTTATTTTCACAAGCGCATTCATTCTATCCACCAAGGTCGAACCTTTGACGTCCGTGTAAATAAAATCGTCCATGGCGGCGCAAAAGAAATGAGGAATATCGGCGTCTTTACCATTTTTAGAGTCCAGTATGCCAACAATTGGAGTGACGCTGCACTGCTGTCGCAGAATCGAAAAGAAATCCTGAAATATGTTGGATATTTTTGGCGGAACGGATACCATAACTATGTCTATCGATTGGGAATTTATAATTCTCAGAGAATCTTCTACAGATTTTGAGAATAGCAGCGCAAAGTAGTGTTTTTTTAACTCAGATGAGATTTTTGAAAGATCAGCTTTACTTTCATTAACTACCAAAACCCTCGCAACCATCAACCTTACTCTCCAGACAGCCGAATATTGATTCCAGGAATTTATCAATAGAAAGCGGCTTTGTTAAGAATGCGTCCAACAATTCGGCAATATTTTTTTTATGTTCTCCGTCGTATATGGACACGCCAACAATCGGCATGGCGGCATTGTGACGTTCTGATTTCATTTTGCAAATAAGTTTTTCCATAAACGATTCCTCCGTCAGTTCCGTGTTGATCACGACAAGATCTTCGGGAGCGTCTTTAACTTTTATCAATCCGTCCATGGCTGATTTGGCGACGTATACGTCGAATCCGTTAGCGATGAGGGCGTCTTCATAAAGACGGCATTGTAGAGGATTCTGCTCTATTAAAACTGCTGATTTTTTAAACAAATCCGCCTGCATCGCAGATACCTCGCACTTTAATCCCAAACCGTCATTTCTTCTATGGTATGGTTTAAATGTTAAAAAATGGTTACCAAAAACATATTTGAGTCCATATATTATGGAGAAAAAATGCTAACGCTTTATTTACCGATTTTTTGTAAATTGTTCTCGTCAACCTTGGCGTCGCGGCGGATTATGAAAAATTTTTTAATATTTTCTGGCATGTGTGGATTGATTTTATTACTGGCAGTTGCGATCATGCTGTTTAAAGGAGTGCCGGCCAATCAACGCGACGTTGTGAAAGGTGTGGCAATAAAACGTTCATGAACAATCTTGTCGAGTTATTTATCGAGCATTTAAAGAGTGAAAGAAATTCATCGAAAAACACCGTAGAGTCATACATTTTAGATTTGGATGATTTTGGTAGTCGCGTCGATCTGAACGAAGAAGTAAAAGAAAGCGCCATAATATCTTATCTTGAGAAGTTGAATGCTAAAGGACTGCGCACCTCCACCATTAAGCGGAGACTGTCGGCTTTGAGACAGTTTTTTAAATTTTTATGTCAGGAAAAGTTGATTGAGACTGATCCGACTATTTTTATACATCAACCAAAGCATAGGCGCCCTATTCCTCGAGTCATAGACGAAGAGGCCGCTTTGAAATTACAAAATGCGGTTTTGCATCTTGCCACAAGAACTGATCGAATACGGGCGCAATTGATTATGTATCTGCTATACGGAAGCGGGCTGCGAGTAAGCGAATTGATTTCTCTTAAACGCAACACTATTGTGAGCTCAAAATTCATTAGAATTTTGGGAAAGGGCGACAAGGAGCGTACGATCCCGTTTGTTAAACGCCTATTACCGATTTTAGAAGAGTGGAATAGTCTCGGCGGCAAATCCATTTGGATGTTTCCATCCACAAATCCGGCAAAACATATCAGTCGCCAAAGAATCTTTCAAATTTTGAAACAAGTGGCCGCATTGGCGGGATTGGATCCAAAGAAAATTTCTCCACACGTTTTAAGACATGCCTTTGCCACTCATCTTCTTGATAACGGAGCAGATCTTCTGAGTCTAAAAAAGATGCTAGGACATCAAGACATATCCACAACGGAAATATATACGCACGTGAGTCGCAAAAAATTAGCAAAAATTATGGAGGAGTTCCATCCATTGGCAAAGAATAGGGCCTAAGGCGCCGGAAATGCTGGGAGATACTAAGTAGTTGGCAAAAAGACTTGCAATCCAGCTCCAACGCCAATCTTTCTATCTTACTGGCTAAATTCTTAATAACAGAGATGATTCAATCATTCGTAAATTCCAAAATAGCGCCGAAAAAGCCGTCCGTTTGATTTCTGTAGGGGGTTAATTGCAGAAACTCTCCGCAATAGTTTTGTAATCGTACAAAACCAAGCTTGAATTTGGGGAATTTTTTCAAAAATTTTTTTACTTGGTCTTGGTTCTCTTCCTCCAATATGGAACAGGTCGCATAAATCAATTTCCCTCCTTTTTTCACCAATCGCTGAGCAGATTCCAAAATTTCTTCCTGAACGATCAAAAGTTCGTCAAGATCCTTTGGTGTAAACTTAGCGCGCATATCAGGATTCCTTCTCCAGGAACCGGTTCCCGAGCAAGGAACATCCGCCAAAACTACATCTGCGCATTCCCGATGGCGTTTAATCCATTTCGAAGTGATTCCGTGGCAGAAAACGTTGCCTAAGCCGGCTCTTTTGAAGCGAAGCCTGGCTTTTTGCAGTCGATTTTCATCTTTATCTAGAGCAAAAATGCGTCCTCTATTGCGCATAGATGCGGCAATCGCAAGCGTTTTTCCTCCGGCTCCTGCGCAAAAATCCACCAAAGTTTCCGCGCAGGGAATGGCGCACATTTCAGCCGCCAATTGCGATCCTTGATCTTGAATTTCTGCCAACCCTTTCCTGATTATGTTGTGATTTCTGCCGATGCGCCCTTCCAAAAGTCTCAAACCGTTTAACGAATAGCGGCAATCTTCGACTTGAAATCCCGAATCAGCCAGCATCTTTTTTACGACCTCGCGGGACGATTTCAGCGTATTTACCCTGAGATCAAGCGGCGCTCTTGCATTTAGGGCCAGCATCTCGTTTGTTAAATCATGAGGAAACGCTCTTTGCAGCAGCGGAGTCATCCATCCCGGATAATTGAGCAATGCATTCGATGGGAAAGCAACCTCTTTCTGCAGAGTATCAATGAATTCATGTTCAAAGTTCGTCAGCGCAACGGGAGCGTATCGTTTTCCATTGAATATTTCGGAGATCTTCTCCGAAGATAATTTTCTCTCAATTGTTAGGAAAGCCAAGACGTAAAATCTACCAAAGTTTGCGCTAATATGCGACGTTAAAAATCTTAGCTTTTCAAAATTTCTGAATACGGCGTAGGAAAGTTCCGCAATTTCGCGGCGGTCGCTTGCGCCTATCCATTTGTTATTTTTAAAAAATTTTGACATAAGCACGTCGAATGGAATTCTTGATTCAAAAAACAAATCCAGCATGCTTATCGTAATTTGAACATGAGCGCTCAGCTGCATCTCTTAAATCTCGTAGCAACGACATATATTTCCGCGGACATGGAACGACTGGATTGAGGCTTAAAAAATTTCGCGCTTTCGAAGTTTTTCTTTAGATTTCGTAGAAATTCTGCTTCTTCGCCGCTCTGAAAAATCTTAGCAATGAAAGAACCTCCTTCCTTTAGAGCATATTGAGAGAAGAGATATGCTTCTTTGGCCAGATTCATTTGCCTGATATGATCAGTCGCAGCATGTCCGCTCGTGGATGGAGCCGCATCAGACGTCACAAGGTCTGCCTTTTGCCCCAAATAGGCCATTATTTCCCTCTGATTATTCTTATCTTCAAAATCTCCCCTAAAAATCTTAACTCCTGAAATTGCAGAAAAATCCAGCAGATCGATGGCGGCTATTTTAGCGTTTTCTCCGGATCTTTCCGACAAAAGCTGACTCCAACTTCCAGGAGCCGCTCCCAAATCTACCATGAATTCTGCATTTTTAATAAAATTAAACCTATCGTCGATTTCCATCAGCTTAAAAACGGCCCTGGAACGATATCCATCCGCTTTTGCCCGAAGCACATAGAGATCTTTTTGCTGACGCTGAAGCCATAATCTGGAGGAAGGAGTTCTTTTACCGATAATTCTCATAGCTTTGAATAAGTTAAAATGTTTCCGGCATGAATAGACAAAACGTTCATCAACCATTTCTCATGGAACAGCTTAGTTCATGATCGTTTACCATTCCGATCGCCTGCATGAAAGAGTATATTATGGTTGGACCGACAAATTTAAAACCGAGTTTTTTGAGATCTTTGCTCAATCTATCTGATAATTCTGTTTTTGTTATCATTTCGAACGGCTCTCTCACAATTGGCATGTGATTTACATAGCTCCAGAGAAAATTATCCAGCGATCCGTATCGCTTTTTCACATCAAAATATGCTTTTGCGTTGCCGATAACCGCTTCTATTTTCGCTCGATGTCTGATGATTCCTGGATCATGCATCAGTTCTTCGATTTTCGCATTGTCGTATTTAACGATCGCATTCTGATCAAAATTATCGAAAACTTTTCTCATGCGATCGCGTTTTTTGAGAATAAGCTCCCAACTCAATCCGCATGACTTTCCTTCCAGAATCAGCATTTCAAACAGGTGCCGATCATCATGCAGAGGCTTTCCCCACTCTTCGTCATGGTATTTCATCATTAATTCGCTTGAATTGGACCAGAAACATCTGTTGATCATTGCATTAATTTTTCATCTTCGAGAAATTCCACATTTTTGATGTCAAACGGCGGAGTGCAAGCGATCAAAATATCCGCATATTCTGCGCGGGTTGCATGTGCTCTTCCAGTCTCTATGATATGCACGTCCTGCTTTTTCAAATGAACGATTTCGTCAGCAAATTCAATAAAACATTCTCCATCCAGAACATAGAACATTTCATGAAAATTATGATTTATCTTCCGTGGATATTTTCCATTGCGAAATTTTGCAACTGCGCAATCGATGGGAAACTGATTGTTTGCAACGCAATACTCGGCGATATCTATGCCAAAAACATTTTTCCAAACTGCTTTTTCAAATGGAAATTTCATAGGCGCGTCTCCACATCCATAATCTGCTCGACATTATACAGAATCACGACTATCCAGGAATAAAGGCAAAACAAGAGGTACAGACTACGGTTGCAACAGTGCAAAGATGACCTAGAGCTTTCCTTCGATCTTTTTCTGCGAAACGGCAGATTCGTAGATATAGTATTTATAAGCGATCGGAGTAAACTTCAAAATACCGTATGATTTATCTTCCGCGCCATCTTTGTAATACTCCCAAAAGCTGTCATGCCACAGTTTATCTTTCAGAGTTTTATTTGTTACCACTTCTGCTTTGCCGAACAAAATCATATTCTTCATAATTTTCTCATTGTAGTAGTACAACGAAGCGCGTTCATCCTTCTTCAATTGTTCGACTTTGGAAGCGCTGGAATCGCTGGCGAAGTATATCTCTAACTTGTCGTCAATACTCCTATTGAGAATGTTAATCAATGCGCGAGTTTCAGGGAAATTATCCAAATTTATGGTGGACAAAAAGGCGACCTCGCAACTGCTGACAACCTCAACAATTTCCTTTTTCACATCGTTCATGGAACTT
>JAISOD010000004.1 GCA_031275895.1 Holosporaceae bacterium
AAAAACATAATTTTAGGTTAAAAAAATTACCTCAAATATGCGGAAAACACGAAATAATTTACGCCAAATAACCGGAAGGACGAAGGTTAATCTCTATCTCACTTAACTACATAAAAAACCAGCACAATTTCTATGAAGTCAATTATAGAGCTTTATTAAATAACTTGTTTGCTTTAAAACATAACGTTGGGAGCTAACCATGGTTTTTGATTTTTCCAACGTTGCGTTTTCGCTGTTTGGTTTTTCGGTACATTGGTATTCGCTGGCCTACATCTTAGGAATATTCATTGCTCTAAAATTAACAATATTTTTCGCGCGAAAATCTCGCAGCGCAATTTCTATGCCGCAGTTGGAGGATTTTCTCGGAGCGGCCGTCTTTGGTATTATCGTGGGCGGACGACTGGGGCACGTTCTATTTTATGATTCCGGCTTTTTCTTCGCTCATCCGATTGAGATTTTCAAAATTTGGAAGGGAGGCATGTCATTCTACGGCGGATTTCTAGGTATTCTTGTCGTCGCCTACCGGTTTTGCGTCAAACGGGGCATTAATTTTTTGAAATTTATGGATTTGTGGTCCATTGGCGTACCGCAGGGGCTATTTTGGGGAAGGATCGCTAACTTTATCAATGGAGAGTTGCTGGGCAAAGAATCCAATGTCGCCTGGAATGTTGTTTTTAGAGATGGGATCCCGCGACATCCAAGTCAAATCTATGAAGCGCTTGGGGAGGGCGCTTTGCTGTTCCTGATTATGCTATGGTCTTTCAAAAAACGCTATTATAGACGCCGAGGCCGCCTTTCGGGAATTTTCTGCCTAGGATATGGAGCGGCTAGATTTGCGGCAGAGATCTTTCGAGAACCGGACTCAATGTTTAGTCGTCTGCTACTTTACCATAGCGGCCTGAATTTAAATCAATACTTGAGCATTTCTATGGCGCTTCTGGGAATCTCTTTGATTTTCAAGAGTAGCAGTCGTGAATAGTTTCCTGTTTCAGCCCGTCGATAAGTTTGTAAAACTCTCAAAATTTAACCATGGCCTGATAAAAAAATGTTGTTCCGGCCACAGAGTCGTTGATTTGCTTCTACATTTGCCGATTTCCCTATGCCGACGCAGTGGGAATCTAGAAAAAATTTCAGAAAAAGATAAATTGACAGTGGCGCTAAAAATTATTGATCACGCGATACCGAGGCATAGCTCCTCTCCCTATAGGATTGTTGGGCAAACCACAGCCGGAGAACTGATAACAATTCTTTATTTCAACTATAATGCGCGCTTTATCCAAAAAGCTCTTCCCATTGGCGGCAGTTTCACCGTAAGCGGTAACGTGCAGGCGAACGCGGATGGAATCCAGATAATTCATCCTGACGTCATAGCGCCTCCGACGGCGATAAAATATTATTTGGGAACAGAGCCCGTCTATCCGCTTGTGGCCAAGTTGAGTAATCGCGTCTTAGTTTATGCCGTCGACGCTCTACTGAGAATTTTGCCGCCCATTTCGGATTGGATCCCCAAGAAGCTAATTGAAAAATATAAACTTATGACCTTCGCAGAGGTCCTTAGAACTGTGCACAAACCGAAGACCTGGGAAGATCTATCCGAAGTCGCTCCAGCGCGCAGAAGGCTAGCCGTCGATGAACTGCTGGCCAATCAAATTCGACTGAGGCAAATAAAATTGCGACTGAGCTCGCTAAAAGCGCCTATTTTTAAATCAACGGGAGTTATTGGAGCTAAACTGAAGCTGCCATTCGAGCTTACCATCGATCAATTGAAGTGTTTGGAGGACATAAAACGCGATCTCGAGTCTGGTAAACCAATGAATAGATTAATTCAAGGAGATGTTGGATCAGGGAAAACAGTAGTTGCCTTCCTCAGTATGTTAATCGCTCTGGAAAACGAGGCGCAATCTGTCCTGCTTGCTCCGACGGAAATACTTGCTCTGCAGCACTTTCAGGCGATTAATAAATTTTTCGAGAATCTGGAATTAAATATCGATCTAATGCTTGGAGGCAATCGCAGAACGCGGCAACAACAAATAGAAAAATTGAAAAACGGAGAAACTCAAATTCTGATTGGCACCCATGCAATACTGGAAAACAATGTCGAATTCAAAAATCTCGGTCTTATTATCATCGACGAACAACATAAATTTGGCGTACTGCAGAGGCTGTCGCTCATAGGGAAGGGCAGATTCCCTCACGTGGCGGCAATGTCTGCAACTCCGATTCCGCGAACGCTGCTGTTGGGATGCTATGGAGATCTCGACGTCTCCACTATTCGTACAAAGCCTGTTGGACGGAAGCCCATCGAGACCATCGTGCTGAATGCCTCTAAAATTAACGATTTAATTCCGCGACTAAGTGAAACGAACTCTCAAATTTACTGGGTTTGTCCAGTTATTGATGAATCGGAGACATTAATCGACATAAATACTCGCTGCGAATATCTGAGAGACGCTTTTTCTAGCGAAAATGTTCGCGTATTGCACGGAAAAATGAAGCCTGCGGAAAAAGACAGTATTATTAGTCAATTTAAAGAGGGAGCGTTTAAATTGCTGGTTTCGACAACGGTAATTGAAGTTGGAGTCGATATTCCAAGCGCCAATATCATTGTGATAGAACATGCAGAAAGATACGGTCTTGCTCAGCTGCATCAATTGCGCGGAAGAGTGGGCCGCGGTCAAGAATCTTCCTACTGCGTTTTGCTTTATCATTATCCGATTTCTAAAATTGGAAAACAGAGGTTGCAGCTTTTACGAGACGTGAGCGATGGTTTTTTATTGAGCGAGGAAGATTTGAGACTGCGCGGAGCCGGAGATATTCTCGGGAAAGAGCAAAGCGGTTTCAGCGCGCTAAGATTTAGCGATTTCGCAGCCAATGGCGAACTAATCCAAATGGCGAAGGAAATAGCCGAATTCATTGATGTAAATGCCGAAGAAATTACCTGTCTATGCGATATATTCGGTCGAATAAATTTTACCAACGTCTGCAATTAAGAGATTAGTCGTATCTAAAGTAGAAGCTCCAGAGTTAATCCTGCGAAACTTCAATGGAAATAGATTCACATAAAATTATGAATTTATTTTTATAATGGAAACAACTTTGTTTGACGACTACGGCCATAGCGAAAGAAAAATTGTAATGCGGTTTCTGAAAAAGGTTTTTTTTATCATAACGAGCCTTGTAGCTGGGTATTATTTTTTTTCATATTTTAAGATACCAGAAAATCAAAAAACCACGCTAAATGAAACAGCCGCTAGCCGTACAACTGCTCTTACTCCGGCCAGCACAGTGTTAACCAAGGACGTTTTGCGTATTTTAGATTTGATAGAACAACGCGGATATAAGGCAAAAATCTTCGGCGGAGCAGTGCGAAATTACATATTGGGTATTTCTTTAGAAGATTCTGACATAGATATTGCCACAACCATGCCGGCCGAAGAAGCTGCCGACGTTCTTGGAAAAATTGCGAATGTCGAAAAGATACTGCGTCACAGAATTAAATTGAAATACAATGGGAAATACTACGACATAGTCGTCATTGATAAAAGAGAAAATCCATCTGCAAGTTCGACGCCCATAGAATCATTTGAAGAATTCTCAAAAAGCAGAGACTTTACCATGAATGCAATTTATATGAATAGGGATGGCAAACTAGAGGACTACAACGGCGGAATAGCTGATATTATGAGTGGAAAAGTGAGATTTGTCTGCGATCCGTTAAAAAGAATCAGCGAGAATTATCGAAGAGTTTTCAGATATTTCAGGTTTGTAGCAACTTGTGGAAATTATAATTACGACCAAGAATACATTTCTTTAATTAACTCTTTCATTCAAAATAAGGGTGAGATAAAAGCAAGCGGCATACAGTATTTTTTAAAAGAAATATTAAAAACATTTCATAAAAGCGACTCTTACAGAGCAGTGCCGGCGATGCGTTTTTTGCTTGAAAAAATATTCAATCTAGATTTGAGCCGTAATCCGCTAGAAATTTGTTTTAAATTAGGTTTTGACGATATGTCTCCTTTGGAACGCGTGAGCATGCTGTTTAAATTTTCTAAAATTCCAATGGAGGTTTTTATAGAAAAGTACGATATCAGTGCTTTTTCAGAACCAATGGTTAACTTGTTAATGCTAAAGGACGCCATTGACATCGAAGACGCCAAAAGCAAGCTAAAAGATATGCCAGAAGAATGCAGAAACTTTTATATGAAGTATGCGTTGCTAAAAGCGTATATGTCCGGTACTCAAGAGTCTGAAATCAAAAAATTTGTCGCCGAAACGAAAATAAATTTCTCTTGGAATTAGATAATTGATAGGATTCTTTATGGAAAATGCACAAAGCGCGACATGCTAAAAGAAACCTGATCTACTCGCCTAAGCTGGAGAAAACCAGCCCGCAACTACTTTCTACTCTCGAGGATTTTCTTAATTTTTCTGAATTTCGCGGTCAACAAATTTTTAGAAGTTTTCAGCAGATACTTATCAATGCCGCCATTCTTCTCGACAGATCTCACTGCGGCAGTCGACGCTCTAACCCTCACGCACATGCCAAGAACATCGCTGGCAAACGACACGACCTGCAAATTAGGCAAAAACCTACGCTTCGTTTTATTGTTGGCATGACTTACCCTATTCCCGCGCACGCCAGCTTTTCCGGACAGAGAGCAAACTCGAGACATTATCGACTTCCAATTACCGAGCGACATCCTAGCGCAGACATAACGAGCGTGTCAAGCCGGATTTTAATTGTGTATAGGTTCACTAGATGTGAGACCGCCTCGCGGAGTTGCGATTTGTCTGAATATACTCCATAGGAGTTGCGCCGTTCAGGTGTGCATGAGGTCGATAATTGTTATATTCCCATAGAGCCTTCTCAAATTCCTGTCCGCCCCTTCAACAATGAAATGCATCAAGAGTGACATTCAAAGGCAGATGAAGCCTATCGATCGAAGAACACATCGGATGACGTCAAGGGATTTAGCACTTTTCTCGGTCGATTGTTTAGCAAATTTTAGATTTCGCGAATTTTTTATCCATAATACCAATCTTCATTTTAACTATCGAAATGATATATTGATTCCCATGGCATTTGGTATTAGACGCTGTTAATAAACACGTAAGTTTAATAGACCTCTTTCCTTAGTCCTTCCGGTAATTTTTGCGTCGCTCCGGTCCTGCGCTCGGTGTGCTCCTAAAAATTCCTCTGAATTACTCGGTTATGAAAGAAGTCTAATGAGAGCGATGGCGATGAAGGTGCAGTACATTTTGTCGAATCGCATGCATAATCTTCTGTTTTTTTCAGTTTTTGGAAAAGATTTTCGATGCGACGTCGCCATAAAAGCTTACGATTTCTTTTTGCAAGTCGCGTATTCCGACGTTTTTTTTAGAACTGGTAGAAATGATTGTTGGAAATGCCGCCGGATGAGTCAATATTTTAGATTCGATTGATTTTATTAGTTCAGCTGGCGAAACTGTTTTATCTATTTTCGTTACTACTATTTGGTATACAATGGCAAGATCGTCAAGCAATGCCATAAACTTTTCGTCGTCTTCCATAATCCCGCGGCGAGAATCAATCAATAGAAAAATTCGCTTCAGATTTTGTCTCTTCTGAATATAATTTATAATTAGTTCATCCCAGGATTTGCGAACTTCCCTAGAAACAGACGCGTAACCATATCCTGGAAGATCCGCCAGAGAAATTCTATTTTGCAGGCAAAAGAAGTTAATTTGCCGAGTGCAGCCCGGAGATTTGGATACTCGCGCGCAGTTGCGTTTTTTTACGACGGCGTTGATTAAAGACGATTTTCCAACGTTGGATCTTCCGGCAAAAGCAAGCTCTGGCACGGAAAAATTGCGTGGAATTTGTTCCGGGGACGCCGCTCCGGCCACAAAATCGCATCCGAAGCCAAACAGATCCTTCGGCGCAGTCACAGTTTTATTTTTCCGTGAATCTGAGAGTCTTCATCCATTCTCATAATCGCGTATTGCTGAATGATCCCCAGAACATTGCTAAAAGTCCAATATATAACCAATCCGGAAGGCAGTTGCGCCAGCATGAATGTAAATATTAGCGGCATGAATAGCATAATATTAGCCTGAGTTGGATCCGGCGAAGTTACGCCGCCCATTTTTTGTTGTAAAAACATGGATACGCCCATAATAATCGGCCAAATCCCGACCTGTAGGAAACCGGGCAAATCCAGAGGAATTAGCCCAAATAAATTGAAAATCACAAGAGGATCAGGCAGCGATAGATCGCGAATCCACCAGATAAACGGAGCATGCCTCATTTCTATGGATATATAGAGCACCTTATATAGCGCGAACAATACGGGAAATTGCAATAAATTTGGAAGACAGCCGCCTATGGGATTAACGCCTTCTTTTTTATACATCTCGGAAACTTCCTGACCGAATCTTACCTTATCGTTGGCATATTTGTTCTGCAAAGCCTGAATTTTTGGCTGAATTTTTTTCATGTGATTCATGGAACGGTAAGATTTATTCGCCAGAGGAAAAAGCAGTAACTTGATGAACAGAGTAAGGAGGAGAATACCAAGCCCCATGTTTCCCACAAGATCCTTGGTATAAACCAGAGCATAAAGCATCGGCTTGGTAATTATGTACAGATATCCGAAATCTAAGGCCATATCAAAATGCTTTACCTGGAGTTTATCCTCGTACATGTCCAGAGCTTTTATCTCCTTTGCTCCGACGAACAAGCGGTGAGTTTTCGAAATTTCCATGGATGGAGCAACCGTAACCGCATCGTCCAGGCTCTCAATATTGAAGACGCTTCTAGCAGATTGGGCGGAGTGCCTGTAGAAAACTTTGTGACTTAGATTTTGGTGCGGAATAAACGCTGCTAGCCAGTATTTATCGGTAATTCCAAACCATCCTCCAACAGTTTCATGTCCTATTTCGCTTTTTTTGGCTATTTCGTCGTAGCTTATTTCTTCGAGCTTTCCGTTTAAATATCCCAACGGTCCCTCATAAAAGCTCACGGCTCCATCTGTTTTTTGTGCGAATTCACGATGGATTAACGCTCTGGATTTAAGAGTTACGCTTACTGCGCCGTGATTTTTTACCCTATCAACGATGGTAATGAGATAATTATTGTCAATGGATATGTGTTTTTCGAAAATTAGACCGTTTCCGTTTTCCCAAGTAAACGTAACAGGAGAATTTTCAGATAGTTCCGTCGAGTCTGTCTTCCAGTGGGTATTCTCGTTTGGCAGAGCATCGGATGAATTGTCGGAGATCCAATCTGTTTGGGCAAAATATCGTCCGTTTTTTTCTCCCAAAACGGCCACCGTTTCGCTGCCATCGAGACTTTCCTTATATTTAGCGAGACATACGCTGTCTATTTTAGCTCCCTTTGATGAAATGACTCCGGATATGCTATTGGTTTTAATTTTTATGCGTTTGATCTTATACTGCCTAGCAACAGAGATAATCGACGGCGATTTTGTGGAAATATTCGAAGCGGTATCGCCGCTGGCGACCATAGAGGTCTGCTCGTCCATTTTTGGCGAATTCAAGTATTTAGTATTTGAGAAAAAATACGGATACCCCACCATAATGAGCAGCGAAATTGCCAGGAACAGCAACATGTTCCGTTTTTCTTCTTCCATAAATGTTTCCGTTTGCCTATTAGGTTGATTTGCCGCAGCAGCATACTTTCTTAGAAGCTTCGCGAATACGTTCCGCCAGCGGAGCTAAATCCTCCATCGGTCCGTGATACTCATGAGACGACACATAACCTTCGTATTCAGTGAAAAATTTGTTGTAGTCCGTGTGGATAGGCTTCCATTCTTTCAGATTGGTCTTATGCAACGGAAAAAGCTTCGCGTGAACGTGATTAATACCAAATCCTTCGAAAATCATTGCGGTTCGCCCAACGTCCTCAAAAGCCGCGTCTAAAATACGACCGACAATGGACGATTTTACCACCAATTTACTCAATTCGTCGTCCGGCATGTGAAAGGCGTAACTCTGGAAATGCGCCTTTGGAATTACCACGGAAGCGCCAAGCGTGTTCGGATATATGGACAAAAACGCCATGTGCTCTGAATCTTCCCAAATTTTATGCGCCGGAGCTTCGCCGCTGACAATTCTGCAAAAAATACAATCATTTTCGTTCATTTTACACCATAAAACACAGATAGGCACAGGAGTATATCAAAAACTCAGCAGAATTGTAATGCAATAATCAATTACTTCTGACTTTAGCCAGTAGTAATTGATTCATACATGAAGGTTATACGACATTCCGGCGGTTATTCAAAATTTGCTAATAGAACCTAGCGCGAACAGTGAAAAGTCGCGCTATCACGAGACGGAGCGGGCGATGGGAATCGGACCCATGTCATCGGCTTGGAAGGCCGAAGCTTTACCATTAAGCTACGCCCGCCTCTGGCAGCAAATCTACTAACTTTGTTATATTTTTGCAAGAGCCTTACCGCAAGGCGCCATCGGCCAGAATCCCATAATTACAACTCTTTTTCCAGGCCCCACAGTTCTTTACTGTGCATCCAACCTTTTATTTTGTTTATCTCGATTTTTACCCATTCATTCTCTTTTTTCAGAATTCGAACCACAACGCCCTTTTCTACTCTCGCAGTCGGCTGTGAATTTGTAGCATATTGATAGAGAATTGCGTTTTCCGAAACCACAACGGCTGTGCTTTTTCTGGAAATCATATTCTGATGGACCCATCCCTCGGTACCGTCCATGAACTTGATCTTTCGCCACTGCTCGAATTCCGCAATCAACAACATGGGCAAGTTGTTCCTCATAAATACCCAGCTGACCGGATATTCTTTCCCTGGCCCAACGCGCAAATTTACTTCCGACGATTTCAGACTGACGAATTGGGAAGCGAACGCGACCGGCAATTCTTCTAGCATAAAAAAAATAATCCACCAAAACTGAAATATTCGCATGAAATCTTTTCTCCGAAATACGAAAATGATAACACAAGCGAATCGGAGAATAAATTTTCAATTCGGCCAATTGGCCAATTACATAACAGAGAATCGAGCTACGGCTGCGTCATTGCTAATCATTTGAACAGGAACTATGCGGCTGCCTTTCTGCCTGCGGGAATTCTGTCCGTCATCTTTTAATTTTCAGCGATTTATAGAAATCTAAAGCAGAGTTGAGATCTTTTTAATGAAGAAGCGTTCTGGAGGTACATTTGTCTCGAGAAGGCTATAGAAATCTACCTGCAGCCGGAACTTTTTGGAGCCATATTTTTGCGGGATGGAGTATCTAGCTGATCTTGAGAACGAAGGCATAAGAAATATGGCTCCAAATGGCAATGCGTTAACTGATATCAAGTGCAAAGCGGCAAAGGCGAAGAACAAGACCTACGCCATGTACGACGTTGACGGCCTATATCTGGAAGTTGCCCCAAACGGCGGTAAATATTGGCGCTTCAGCTATCGTTTCACCGGCAAACGCAAACGCACGGCCCTGGGCGTATATCCTGAAATAACTCTACAGAAGCGAGAATCAAACGCGACGAGTTACGAAAAATCGTCAAGAAAGGAGAAGATCCAGGCTCGTTGAGGAAAAAACAAAAAATCGAAACCAGAGAAAACGTCGTTAACTCATTTAAAAACGTAGCCGTAGAATGGTTTGAAAAAAATAAATCCGCCATGGCCGAGCGTCACGCCTTCTACATTATTAGCAGGTTGAAGGCCAACATTTTTCCTTTTTTAGGAAGTATTCCCATAAAAAGTATTACTTCTAAAGAGTTGCTGGCTGTTATTCGTAAAATAGAAGAACGCGGCGCGCCGGAAGTGGCGCGAAGAACGTTGCAGGTGGTTGGTCAGGTTTTCAGATACGCTATTGCAACAGGCAGGGCCGAGCACGACATATCAAGAGATCTGAGGGGCGCGTTACAATCGGCTAATAAGAAAAATTATCCATACTTTTCAGAGAAAGAATTTCAGGAATTTCTGGGCAGATTTGCGGAGTTTAAGGGGAACGCTATACAAATACGTCAGAGCAGACAAAGTGCTTGGAGGCTCTCTCTACAAGCACTTGCGTCACGGAGGCAGGAAATATCGCCGATGTATCGGGAAAAGCGCCGAGGTTCACCGTATCCCGAATCG
>JAISOD010000082.1 GCA_031275895.1 Holosporaceae bacterium
TTCAATCCTGCCAACATTGGGTTCTATGGTGCAAAAGGGATAGTTGGCGGCTTCGGCAGCTGCAGTTTGCGTTACGGCGTTGAATAGCGTCGATTTTCCAACGTTGGGGAGTCCGACAATTCCGCAATTAAATCCCATGCTTTCCACATCCCAGAAAAATAAAAATTCCCACGCCGAATAAAATTCTATAGACGACAATCGCCAAAAACGTATGTTTTTTAAGGAAATTCTCCACGGCGCACAGCGATATCATACCAAAAGCGAATGCGGACGCGCCGCCGGCAATAACGAGCGGCCAGCATTCCGGAGCAATTTCTCCACTGAAAATTTTCAGCGATTTTAGAAAACAAGCTCCGGTCACTGGGGGAATCGATAGTATGATGGAATGTTTGAAGCTCTCCTCACGCGAATATTTCAGGTATCTTGCCATGGACAAACAGGCTCCCAGGCGGCTAACTCCGGGAATTAACGAAAAAGTTTGGGCAACGCCAATCCACAGGCTGTCTTTCCTTGACATTTTCGATTCGCAGACTGGTCTCCGATCGCAGAAATACAGAACTAAGGCAAAAATTATCAGCATGGAGGATAGGATCGCTGGAGAGGAAATATCTACGTGAAAGACTATGTCCGCGATCCCAAACACAACGATAACTGGCAGATTCGACAACACTATGGTCATGAAGAAATACCCATTATTCGTCTTTTTCCCGCTAAGAAAGTCTTTTAATCCAAGGAATAATCCCCAAACTTGAGACCTGAACCTAATTAGAATAGCCAGTAGAGAACCAATGTTCAAAAAAATATCAAAAACCTTCCCCTGGTATGGCAAATCGAATAAACGGGGCAAAATTACCAGATGCGCCGATGAACTCACGGGCAAAAATTCAGTAATCCCCTGTATGGCTCCGAGAAAAATTGCCTCCAGAAATGTCATAATCTTTTTTCAATTCAATGGACAAAACCAAGCGGCATTCTATTTGAGTTAACGGAGTTAATCAACTCCATGGGCGTTTCTGAGATTCGATGGAAATTCGTTTTCGAGACGGCAGATAAATTAATTCCGCACAGTCGTTTCCTCCATTGTTTAAACGCAACGTCGTGGACGATTCTGACTTTTCTTCCAAATCTTCTTGATCTGTAATCGCTATTTCCTCGCCGTTTATTTTTGCGATGTAGGAGTTTTTTGCCAATTGGAAAATATGCTTGCAGCAGTTTTGGGAGTCGAATCTTTCACGTTTTTCGAATCCTATGGATTTGGCCCAGGCATTTGTAGCAGATCTAAAATACCCGAGATGATTGAAGCAAACCGCGTCGTCCGTTCTAATGCCAATTACCCGAGCATTGCGCGAAACAAAAATATCCGGCAACGGCTGAATGAAGTATAGAAGCGCTCCAACGCAAAATCCGGCCAATCCGCAGAATCTAATTTTGTGGCGCACCAGAGTTAGCAACAATCCAGAAAAAATCCAAACGGCCATAATCTCTGCCGAGGGCGTATGCATAACGAAAAAAGATCCAGGTAGTTTGGAAGCGTATTCGGAAATTTTTATTAGCAGCTTTACACCCTGCCCCATAAGAAAAACAAACGGATATTCACAGCCGAAACTCATGAAAAATAGCGCTATTATCGCCATCGGCATAATGAAAAAACTCATGAGCGGAATGGCCAAAACATTGGCGGGAATACTATTCAACGTGAGTTGATTGAACGTATGAATGGAAAATATGGAGGTTGGAATTGTCGCTATCACAGTTGTGACCACCGTTCCGGCCATAATTTTATAAAAACCAGAGAAATTCCAGGAGCGTTCATAGAATGCAACTATGAAAATCACGGCCCCAAAAGACATCTGAAAACTTGGGAACAAAATAACTTCTGGAGTGAAGAGCATAATGGCCGTCGCGGCTATGGCGACTGATCTCATGGTCAAAGCAACCCTATTCAGCATAATTGCGATCATAACCAGCGAATGCATGATAAACGCCCTTACAGACGGGACGGAATTCCCCGAAATATTTAGATAAAATAGAACTACGATCCATGAAATCACCGCCGCCATTTTTTTTGTGTTGTAGAACATGGATGTTCTGGTAAAACAGCACAAGAAAACGCGAAAAATCCAGAAAACGAAAAATCCAATGATGCTCATGTGCAATCCAGAGATCGCAAGAATGTGAGCGGTGCCAGAATTGGCGAACGACGCTCTAATTTCCTTTGAGATTCCCGTTTTATTTCCGGTTATGAGAGTTTTAGAGATTGCCGCAGCGTCTCTAGACAGATAATTTTCGATCCTTTTATTTATTCTATGACGCAGTTGCTCCAGCAATAGGGCAATGGAGATACCGCAACATTCATTCTCCAGTATTTTTGGCTGCTTCATTATGAATCCGCGCGCGCTAATTCCTTTGAAATAGGATTGTTTTTTAAAATCGTAGGCCCCGGGAAAAGCGCGCGAATCCATTGGCGCCAAAATCGTCCAGAACAGTACTCGAGAGCCTGGAGTGTAGTCTTTTTCCGATCCAATGGCCTTTTTCCCCCTCCAGGTGAGGTATAATTTGTTTAAAGTCCCGTCTAATTTTAGTTTGGAAAGCACTTTAACGTCGTTGAGCAGAAAAGACAGCCCCTTTTCGCTTTTTTCGCAGGACTCGACGGTCGCTATCAAAGATACCGCTCTACTGCTTTTGGCGCTGAACATAAAAGTATTCGCTATTTTTGTTCTCAATTGAGACGCGAAAAAACCGAGACTAATTGCCAGCAGAATGTATATCGCCCATCTGTGCATTTTTATAAAAATGCTTGCCGCTAGGAATGAAAAAAATAGCGAAGCGCCCAAATAAAAATTCGGCTCTTGATCCAAACTGAAATACAAGCAAATTCCGATTCCCATGCCCACCGGAACAAAATTCAATAGGCGATGTTTCTCGTCTTCGCAAAAATCATCAAAAAAAATTCTAATTCTTTCCAAAAACATTTACTCACGGAAGTTAAGCCTATAGAATACGATCGATTATTTTAGGAAGAGTAAACGCAGAAATGGTGGTTACGCGTTTTGCCCCCTCTCCCACAGGTTTTCTGCACATTGGAGGAGCAAGGACGGCGCTTTTTAACTGGCTATTGGCGCGTCGCCATGGCGGAAAGTTTCTACTGCGAATAGAAGATACGGATCGCGAAAGGTCGACCCCGGAAGCCGTGGAGGCTATTTTCTCTGGATTGAGGTGGTTGGGAATAGATTGGGATGATGAACCGGTCTTTCAATCCTCAAGAACAGGCAGGCACGTGCAATTGGCCGAAAAGTTGGTGAAAGAAGGGAAAGCATATCACTGCTTTTGCTCTCCGGAAGAGTTAGAGGGCATGCGAGAAGAAGCGAAGGCGCGCGGGTTATCGCCAAAATACAATGGAATGTGGAGAGATCGCGATCCTAAAGACGCGCCGGCTGGCGTTAAACCTGTCGTTCGCCTGAAGATTCCGCATGAAGGCGAAACAACGCTGCAGGACCTTGTACAGGGAACAGTGGCCGTTAGCAACGATCAATTGGACGATATGATTCTGGTCCGCAGCGACGGAACTCCAACGTTTATGTTATCTGTAGTGGTCGACGATCATGATATGGGAATCACCCATGTAATGCGCGGGGACGACCATCTTACAAACACCTTCAGACATATACAAATTTATAATGCGCTGGGATGGAGTATACCGCAGTATGCGCATATCCCACTGATTCATGGAGCCGACGGAACGAAATTGTCAAAGCGTCACGGGGCGTTGGGGATCGACGCATATCGCGACCTCGGCTACCTTCCGGAGGCCGTATGTAACTGCCTGCTGCGCCTCGGCTGGTCTCACGGCGATGATGAAATTATTTCCCGAGAGCAGGCGATAGAGTGGTTCAGCGTTGATCGTCTTGGAAAATCTGCTTCTCGACTGGACTTTGCTAAGTTGTTGAATCTCAATGGATATTACATGCGAGGAGCGGAAAACAAACGATTGTTGAGCGATCTACTAGGCATAATTGGGAATATTTCGGAAGAAAAAAAAGAGCGTCTTCTTAGAGGCATGGATGGTCTAAAACAGCGCTCGAAAACTATGTTGGAATTGCGGAACATGGCTTCTATTTATCTGGATGAATTTGCTCCTACTAAAATAGATGAAGTTGATGCAAATATGATAAAAAGGGTAATTCAAGACATGGAGTCGGAAAAAAATTGGAATGAAAAAAATCTGGAATCGCGCCTGAGGGACATATCCGTAAACGAGAATATACCTTTCGGTAGAGTGGCTTCTGTTATGAGAAATATTCTCGCGGGCAGAAAAGTTACTCCAAGTATTTTTGATATGTTAGTTGCCTTTGGGAAAAATGAAAGCTTACGTCGCTTAAAATCAGTGTTGGTATAGGGTTATGGAGTGGTACAATGAAAATACGTTATCTGTCGTTGTTTCTTGCCGTTTTAGGTCCAGAGTTATGCGCCGTAACTTTGGAAGAGGCGCTGGTTGCCGCCCTCAAAAATAATCCCGAGTGGCTTGCAAAACAGGCCGATAAAAACAAAGCCGACGAATCCTATAAACGCGCTCAGATAATGTTTCTGCCCAGCGTTCACGCTAGCCTTTCCGCCTCCAGGTCCAAAATCCAAAAAGAGCAATCCATAGCGAAGGCGGACGGAATGGGTACCAGCACCAGCACAGAGTTGACGCTTACGCAAAATTTGTTCAATGGATTTTCGACGGTAAATAGCATAAGCGCCGGCGAGAATTCAGCCAAGGCCGCCTATCACAGATTGAAATTTGAAGAGCAAAATCTCATTGTCAAAGTAGTCGACGCCTTCACCAGCATATGGGCAGGTCGCCAAAAAGTTACGGCTTTGAAAAAGAAGGAAGAAAACCTTAAGAAAACGCTTGATTCTCAAGAAAGTACCATGGAGGCTGGCGTTGGAACTCCATCGGAGGTTTCTTTAGCCAGTTCCAACTATCAAAAAGCGATCTATGAGAGAATCAACGCAGAAACGGAGTTATTTTCGGCAGAATCTGAGTTTGAGAAGCTTACAGGACTAAAGGCCGATCAAGAGTTGGATTTACCAGACCTTGGTGTGGAGCTGCCTAAAAATTTGGACGATATGGTCGCTAATGCCATGACTTCCAATCATTCGATTTTGTACTATAGGTTCGCGGAACAGGCTGCCTTCGACGAACTAAACGCCGTCAAGGGCAGGTTGGCCCCGTCCTGTGATCTGACTCTAAGAGCTGGCCGCAATTTATCTAAGGAACAAATGCTAACATCTTCAACCAATCACTATGAAGCAGCCGTGAGGGTAACCGTTCCCATTTTTGATAACTCTTCGTCGGGCAATACCTATTCGGCCATCGCTATGGCTAACCAGGAAGCGTTAAAAGCGAAATTTTCGGCCGAGGACGCTCGCCTGGAAATTAGAAAAGAGTGCATAGTCAACTGGAACAAATACGTCACCGTTAACGCCATGATAAAGGCCAGCCGTTCGGCGGTGAAAAGCGCTGAAGTGAGCTCTGCGAGTAATTTAGAGGAAAGCGCTCTGGGCATGAAGTCAAATACGGACGTTCTGGTAAAGGAGAATCAGTTGCTTGAATCTAGAGTTGATTTAGCGAATTCTCTAAAGCAGAAAATAGTCACATCCGTAAAACTTTTTGCGTTAGCCGGAAATCTTGGCTTGAATTCTTTCTTAAAAAAGAAATAATATCCGCCGATGGTTCGTTAGGTTGTAATAATGACAGACGCAAAAGCAGAGATGTCCCTGGATGAGGTCTTGTCCTCCATTAAGAAGATGGTCATGGACGACGAGCCACCTGTTTTGGATCTCACCGATATGGTCGCTCAGGACGGAACAGTCGTAAAAGTCAAGAAATGCGATCAGGAAGAGAAAAATCCAGATATGAGTTCATTTTTACGTCTGATACAGGAGGATGCAGAGGATGTTCCGCAGGATGTTTCCGATAACGGCGAATCGCCGCTGCGCAAATTAAAAACTTCCGTTATGGCCTCCGGTATTTCAGAGCAAAAGAGTCAGAATCGTCAAGACCATTTCGAAAAGGATAAGGCCTTTGCGGATTTGATAAAAGAAATGATTCAGCCGCTGCTTCAAAAATGGATAAACGAGAACCTCCCCGCCATAGCAAGCAAAGTGGTTGAAGCTGAAATGCGTCGGCTGCTACTACGCAAAACCGACTGAACCAAGGCGTATTTTCAACGTTAAAATTAAAGCGCACAGCGCTTAAAAAAGACTCCTTGCGAAAACTCCAAGAAGTATGAGATAAAAGATTATCTTTGTAGTAAACAGAGGAATAAATGAGCATAAATTACAGTAAGTTTTTGAAAAATGGCTCTAATTTTAGAAAATTTATTGGAATTTTATACTCGCTGGCGTTCTGCGCTTTACTATTATTGGGCTGCGATGACGGACGCAAAAATGATGATACCATTGCTGGAGTCATAAAGTTCGCCACTTGCGCCGATTATCCGCCGTTTGAGTATTACAAAGACGGCAAGCTTACCGGTTTTGACGTAGAGTTGGGCGAGCTTCTGGCACAAAAACTCGGGCGGAAAGTCGTGTTCGAGGATATGGCCTTCGGCTCCATCCTGGTTTCGGTTCAGGATGGCGTTTTGGACGCCGCCATCAGCGCCGTCGAACCAAGCGAGGAAAAGGCGAAAGTCGTCGATTTCACAAATGTATATTGCCGTGCCGGAGTCGCTCTTGTCTACCGGAAGCGAACATCGACAACTTCACTGTCGCAATTGGGCCGCCGCAGAGTTGCATATCAGAACGGCTGCTCAATCCACAGCAAATTGCTGAAAGATAATGCTCCGGACGCCGAACTGATCATCATGGACAAGATGAACGTCGCCATCGAATCGCTGAAGGCCGGTCATGTGGACTACGTCGTTATGGATAAGATTCCGGCCAAGGAGTTTTGCCGACAGAATGAGCAATTGAACTGCTCTGTCGTATCCGAAGGTGATGACGGCTACGTGATCATGTTGAAAAAAGGTTCTACTCTGAAGGCTCAGCTGGATAATGCGCTGCAGGAACTGGAAGCGGATGGGGAACTGCAGCGACTTCGGGAGAAATGGCTCTAGAGCTGCCGAGGATAGGACGAAATGCTTTCCAATTGCTACTACATAGGACAAGGTCTGATTTTTACGCTGCAGCTGATGTTCGGCGGCCTGGCCATCGGACTAATTCTGGGGATGCTGCTGTCTGTGTTGCGTTATTGCAATATATGCGGAGCATTGGTGAACGGCTGGGTTTCGGTGATTCGAGGTATGCCTCTTATACTGCAGCTGAGCATCATCTACTTCACTAGTCCAAGCATAATAGGCGTACGATTGGACATGCTGTCCGCCGGGATAATTTCCTTCGGATTGAACAGTTCCGCCTATGTGGCTGAAATTCTGCGATCCGGCATCGAAAGCCTCCCAAAGGGGCAATTCGAGGCCGCTCAAACGCTTGGAATTCCAAATTTTTGCATGTGGAGAGATATCATTCTTCCTCAGGTGATTCGGAACATTTTCCCGGCGCTGGTGAACGAGGTTATCGCGCTGCTGAAGGAAACGCCGCTGATCTCCATCATCGGCGGCATGGATATTATGCGGAGATCCCAGATCATCGCCGCCGAGCAGTTTGAATATTTCATTCCGTTGTGCATCGCCGGCGCCTACTACTACTGCATGGTGCTGATTATTGAGTTCATCGGCCGCAAGGCTGAGCGGAGAATGGTTCATGATAAAGGTAAATAACGCCAACAAATGCTTCGGCGGGGTCAAGGTGCTGGATGGCATCAGCGTTTCGGTAGAAAAGTCAGACGTACTCGGGCTGGCCGGCCCCTCCGGCAGCGGCAAGTCTACTCTACTCCGCTGTCTACAGGGGTTGGAGACATTGGACAGCGGATCTCTGGAATGCAACGGCAAAACCGGCTTTATGTTCCAGGATTTTCAGCTATTCCCACATATGACGGTGTTGGGAAATCTTGTCTATGCGCCGAATTTAAACAACAAGGACGTTGATTGTCGCCGTAAAAACGAAGAACGCGCCAGGGAAACCCTGAAGAACCTCGGCGTAGAATCAAAAATGCATGAATATCCAGGATCGCTGTCCGGAGGTCAGAAACAGAGGGTGGCTCTGGCACGTAGTCTGATGGTGAATCCGGATATCCTCCTCTGCGACGAACCCACTTCGGGGCTGGACGTGGCCACCACCACGGACGTGGTGACTTTGCTCAAGTCCGTAGGAGAAACCGGAGTGACCATGATAATCGCCTCCCACGATCTGGATTTCCTCACACAAATATCCGACCGGATAATTCTGCTGAAGGACGGAAAAATCGCCGTTGACGTCAGAGTTCGCGAACAATCGGATCCGGTTGGCTACCTGAAGAAGTACTATGTAGGCGAGTAAGGCCAAAAGCCGCCACAAGAGATACGACCGCAATATTGAGTACACCTAGACGGAAACGCACGATACGAAGCGCACATGTTTGTAATCACGATAGCAACCGCACGGGTAGCATGAATATACCAGAACCAACTTGACTGCCAAAGACTATGGCAAAGACAGATAATACCAAGTTCGGTTTTAAATTACTCATGGCGCTTGTTGAACCTGCTGGTCCGCAATTGTTACAAGGCCCGGTATGGGAAATCAATATCTGAACTT
>JAISOD010000078.1 GCA_031275895.1 Holosporaceae bacterium
GTAGCTTTCGGCTATTTCGCGAATTGGCGCGGACGACGTCCCATTAGGCGCGACCAGCGTTCCAGAGTTGCTATTATTTGACGTACAGGCGGCATGATTAGTGGGAATCGTCAGAACAATATCAACGTCGCACCTGGCCGGATAGGCGTTCGCTATCTTTCCAAGCTTCTTGCAGTCGCATTTTATGAAATTGTTCGTCGCGTCCAGCGACGTTTCCAGTATGCTAGTATCTTCCTTATAGTAGACCTCCTTATATTTTGTGCCGGAACTCATTACGGTATTTATGTAAAAAGACAAGGTGCTATTGGAAAGAGAGACGTTGTCCAGAGGATCGTTGTCGCAGAGCAACGTCTTGTAGCTGGAGTCCTCTGTTACGGGTATATTTGTCGCCGCATATGTGTGAAAATATGTATTCGAACCCGATTTCTGAGTTAATCCATAGGACGACAGGGCGAGGTACATCTTTACCAGATTAAAATTAGCCGCTGTTTTTTGGGACGAACCGACAACTACCGTCGTCGGAGCGGCCATGGTCATACTTTTTTGGAGATGGTAGGCGCGATCGTTGAGGGCTTGAGCGCCGGCCGAGTAAACTTTCGTCTTTTGATTGGTCCACGTTTTCCCTGGATTATAGACGCGCATAATCGCCTGAGCCACGGCGGCAGAGGCGCTGGTCTTGATAAGCGAGTTATGAGATTTTTGTACCAGTTTTACTGTATAACTTACAGCTGCCAGGATCACCGGAATCAATAAGGAAACCAGCATCAGGACATAACCGCCCCGCTGGCGACGGAACTTTTCCTTCGCCGACAGTAGCTGTTCTAGAAACCATGAACGTCGTCGATTACTCGCGCCACGCCGCATACCGAAACCACTTTTGCACCATTAATGTGCTAGCACCAAAATGGTTAATTTTCAGTTAAGGCGCGAATGATTGAAAAACGATCTCAGGAACGAAACCTATGGTTCGACCTGCCGTCTGCGCCGCCTTTTCCGCCAAAACGATTGTTATCGCGATTGCCGGAATACCCGCCGCCATCTCTCGTGGTGGAACGCGCTTCTGAAACGAACATAACGCGCCCTTCCAACTCGGTTTTATTCAACTTCTCGATGGCGTCAGTCGCTTCCTGATCGGTGGACATCTCCACGAATCCAAATCCTTTGCTTCTGCCGCTGATCTTATCCTTCACAACGGTAACAGACTCGACATTTCCCAAGGAAGAAAAAGCTTCCTTCAAAGTGTCCTCAGTTACGGAATACCCCAAATTTCCAACATGTAGTTTCTTTGCCATAATTCACCAACGCTAAAGGAGCTTGCAAAAATAACACAAGCCCATCAAGCTCCGAGTACAATGGACTATGTGCAGGTCTTATAGCACAAAACTGCGACATCCAAAACAAAAATTCGAGTTAAATTACATTTTATTCTAATAAATACCAGGAATCGGTTTTATGCGATCGGTGGATTCGGAATTTTCCTCATCCAATAAATTGGAAATGCTGCGTTTTTCTCGAATGAGGTTCTGCTGCTCGAAGTCTTCGTCTTCCTTAAATGCTTCTAGGATGACATTGCGCTCCTTTGTTGATGGGGCGCCGCCTGTTTCGGCGTCGATTTTTCGAAGTTTTATGCCTCGCGGTACTCTAAACGGCTTCGGAGAAAGATATTTCTGAGCTTTTACCATGAAATCTATGAAAATTGGCAGAGCTGTATTCGCTCCATTTGCTTCTTTACCAAGAGATTTGGAATGATCGTCAAAACCAACGAATACGCCGACTACTATGTCCGGAGTGTATCCTATGAACCAGACGTCTCTGCTTTCGTTGCTGGTTCCTGTTTTTCCCGCGATGGGGAAATTCAAAAAGCTTGCGCCGGCTCCAGATCCTCTTCGCATGACGCCCTCCAGCAGAGAGGTAATCTGATAGACGCTCTGCTCGCTGAGGATTTGCTGACGATTATCGTTTAATTTTGGAGGCAGTTCATCGGCAAGACCCATACTACTGTCAAATGGGCGCTCGTCGGCTCGAAAAATGGTGTTTCCGCGTTTGTCCTGAATGTAATCAATCATGGTGGGAGAGATACGTTTGCCGCCATTGGCCAGCATGGCGTAGGCGGTCGTTAGGCGCAGCAGCGTCGTCTCTCCGGCTCCCAAGGCGTAGGAAATTAGCTCCGGCATCGAATCAAAGATACCGAATTTTTCCGCTATTCTAGCGATTTTATCTAGGCCTACTTCCTGCGCAATTCTTATGGTTGCCGTATTAATGGATTTTTCAATTGCCTGACGGAATGTGATCTTATCCAGAACGCGACCATGGTAGTTTCTTGGCTTCCAGACGCCCAATTTTCCGCCAAGATCCACCTCCACAGGGCTAGCGTCAATGATTGTGTTGGGGGCAAATCCATTTTCTAGTCCGGCTAGGTAGACGAATGATTTGAAAGTTGAACCAATTTGCCGCATTGCCTGCGTGGCGCGGTTAAATTCGCTCTGCTTAAAAGAATAGCCTCCCTGCATTGCCAAAATGCGTCCGGTGTTGGCTTCCATCACAATGATCGCTCCCTGAGGTATTGGAACTTGCTTCAGGAGAAAATCTCCATTGCGGTTACTTGATTCAGAAACCAAAACAACATCGCCAATTTTTATTTTTTGCGCCCATTTGCGATCGGTTTCCGAAATTTTCCCTAATTCTCCATTTTCAGTGAGGATGGTAACGTTTTTGTCTTTGATGGAAACAACGACGGCTCGCAAAAATCCTTCACTGCCGCGGGGAAGCTCAATTTTTCGCAATTCTTCAACGATTTCCCCTGAAGATTTATCAACGCTTGTTTTGCTGATTGCTCCGCGCCAACCAAAACTACGATCTACTTTTTCGAGACCAGACCTCAGGGCGTCGTAGGCGCATGCCTGCAACCTAGTATCCAGCGTTGCTCTAACTATGAGCCCTTCTTTGTTCAAACTTTCAAATGAAAACTTCTCTATTAAGTATTTACGAATCTCTTCCGAGAAATATTCGGCAGTTTCTTCTGGAGTATCCTGTTGAACGACCTTAAACTCCTCTTCTAACGCCTGATTAGCTTCTTTCGAAGTTATGAAACCGTCTTCCAATTGCCGCTGAATGGCCCAATTTCTGCGCGCGATGGCGGCTTTTCTATGGCGCAGCGGATGGTAATTATTCGCGCCCTTGGCCAGAGAAGCCAAATAAGAGCACTCGGAGAGCGTGAGCTCGTCGGCGGTTTTATCAAAATATATCTTTGCGGCTGCGGCAACTCCATAGGAACCCATGCCCAAATAAATCTGATTCAGATAAAGTTCCAGAATTTGCTGCTTCGATAGCACAGATTCGATTCTAAACGATAAAATGGCTTCCTTAACTTTTCTGAGATAGGAAACTTCATTGTTTTTTATGAGGAATAGGCGAGCGACCTGCTGAGTGATGGTGGAAGCTCCCTGCGGACGTTTTCCGGTTCCGATATTTTCCAAATTTTTGATCGCAGATCGCATAATTCTAAAAAAATCCACTCCGGCATGTTCAAAAAAATGCTTATCCTCGGCTGATACAAAAGCGTTTATTAGCCTCTTTGGAATACGATCGATTGGAATGAAATACCTTTTTTCAGTGGCATACTCGCATAGCTTGCTTCCATCTTGTAAAAATACCCGACTTGCGACGTCCGGTGAATATTTTCTTAGGGAATTGTGATCCGGCAATTCGGAAGATAGCATGTACAGCACTAAAAATAGAGTCGCCACTCCGATTCCTGCAATGACTATCAGCAGGCACAGCGCATAACCTATCCAGCGCAATATTTTCATGGCTTTCCTTTTTCAAAGAATTTGTCTATGGCGCACAGGATAGCACGATTGAATTTTTCTCGAAAAGACCTCATGTGCAATAGCTCGTTATCTCTCGGATTCAGGATGGAGCCAACTTCCACCAACACGGCGGGAGAACTTACTTCTAAAATTTTTAGATGGCCGCTCCTGCGCGGTCGATTTTTTCTGCAAATTTTAGGAATATATCCGATAAGATAACGGGCAAATTTTTTGGATAAGGATAGCGTCTTGTAATAATCATCGTTTTCCATGACAACGCTGCTATTTGGAGATTGTTTTAGTAAATTTAGATTTGGAAGGGTGTACACGGATATGCCCCTCATGTCGTCGTCGTTCGTATGAAAAGAAATCAGAAGATCCGCATTAAGAGAATTTATTTTGAGAATTCTTTCCAAATCTGGAATAAACACATCTCCATCACGAATTAATAACGCTTGATATTTCCCACTTTTCTGCAACAGATCCAACAATTCAATAGCCGTGGCAAGCGTCATATTTTTCTCGATATTGCCGCCTATGCCGACTACTCCAAAATCTTTCCCGCCGTGACTGGCGTCGAGGACAATGAGAGGCTTTTTGTTTATTTTAAAGCCAATCTTCATGTAGCGCGAGGTACTTTCATTATCCGTAAAGATAACGTCTTTCTTGAACGCAGCCATAAACATCAATGATTCAGGACTGAATTTTTCGAAGAAACATCCTTTGATGAGATTGTGGGATAGGCGCTTCGATTTCGGCAAAGCCACTTCTTTTTTGAATGATAAAAACGCCTTAATCCCGTTTGGAAGAGTGTGAACTCGCTGCGTTAATAATATATCTCCGTTAAAATCCAGGCATAAAAAGTAATTGCCCTTTTCTTTTTTGAGATAGATCTTTTTTACGGCCTGTATCGGAGAGCCGCTGCTCCAAGTAGCGCAGGAGCTCGACAAACATAAACATACTGCGCTCAAAAACGTTGCTATTTTTCTGCTAAGCATTCCATATTCAGTCATATTTCCGGAATTATAACAACATTTACATACAATATATAGTACATTATACTGACGTCGAAAGATTATATGGAACTTTTGAGGTTTTGCGACTGCAATATGCGGCGCTTTGCTTGGGTGAAACGCATGAAAGATGTTCGAAGCGCATCCAAAGGAACGAAAATTGCGGACGCTGCATGGTTAACGAGCATTGCGGCATTTCTAATCGATTCTGGCAGGAATTTGTGGAAAAAACAGCAAACCGTGAAGCTTCCATATGTTAAAGGTATAGTTTTTTACGGAGTGAAAAATGTCGAAAAATATGTTGATAGATTCAGCTCATATGGAGGAGATTAGGGTAGCGGTTGTCGATGGAGAAAAATTAGATAGATTTGATTTTGAGACGCCGTCAAGAGCGCAGATTAAGGGGAATATATATCTAGCAAAAATTGTGAGAGTGGAGCCGTCGTTGCAGGCTGCCTTTGTCGATTATGGTTGCGAAAAGCACGGGTTCCTCAGCTTTAGCGAGATACATCACAGCTACTTCCAAATTCCAGTCGGAGATCGTCACGATCTTGAGGAGCATCTGCAGAACATCATGGCCAGTCGAGCCGCGGAAAATGGCGAATCGGAATGGGAATTGGATCCTCGTGAGATTTCGAGGCTAAGATATCAATTTTATCGTCGCTATAGGATACAGGAAGTAATAAAAAAGCGCCAAATAGTGTTGGTGCAGGTCACCAAAGAAGAGCGCGGCAACAAAGGAGTGGCTTTAACCACCTATATTTCTCTAGCCGGAAGGTACTGTGTTTTAATGCCTAATACCGCTAAAGGAAGCGGAGTTTCTCGAAAAGTTACGAATCTCAAAGATCGGGAAAAATTGAAAAAGATAGTCTCTGGATTCAATGTGGAGAACGGCAGCATCGTCATACGCACCGCCGGCGTAGGTCACACCAGATTGGAAATAAAAAAAGATTTCGATTATTTGATGAAACTTTGGGATGAGATTAGAGAAAATACTCTAAAATCTGAGGCTCCGGCTCTAATTCATGAAGAAGCAAGCATTATAAAGAGAGCGATAAGGGATTTATACTCTCCGAGCATAGAATCCATCTTCGTGGAAGGCGAAGGCGGATATAAAATCGCAAGAGATTTCGTAAAAAAACTCATGCCCAGCCAGGTGAAAAGGGTAAAACTCTACGATGATAAAAGGGTTCCTTTATTCAGCAAATTTGGGATTGACGAGCAAATAAATCAGATTTATTCCACCAGGGTGAATCTTCCCTCTGGAGGATATTTGATAATCAATACAACGGAAGCGTTGGTTTCCATTGACGTTAACTCTGGAAGGTCCATTAGAGAGAGAAACGTGGCTGGCACAGCCCTGAAAACTAATTTGGAAGCCAGCGTAGAGATAGCTCGGCAGTGCCGTCTCAGGGATTTGGCTGGATTAATAGTTGTAGATTTCATCGATATGGACGAAAAACGCGATAATTCTCAGGTAGAGAGATGTTTGCGAGAGGCTTTACGCGAGGATAAGGCGAGAGTTCAAGTCGGAACCATAAGTAATTTCGGGCTTCTGGAGTTATCTAGACAGCGGCTGCGTTCCAGCATCGCAGACGCAAATATGATCCCATGTCCGCACTGCAGTGGAACCGGTTCGATATGGTCGGAAGAATCCATTGCTATTCAGGTGTTGCGTCGTATCGGAGAGACTTGCGCTGTTTTAGATTGTAGCGAAGTAAAGGCAACACTATCTCCGAACGTTGCGCTTTATCTGATGAACCAGAAACGTTCTTTCATTTCGGAGATGGAGAATCATCAAGATGTGAAGATAACCTTCACCATCGATCATTCCATAGCTGACGCTGACTTTAAAATAGAGCGACTAACTAGAGCGGCAACCAATTATGGCGACGAGGATTCGGAGACTAAGAGCAGCGAACTTTCGGATCATGAAAAGTTGCCGGAAGAGCGTAAAAAAGATGCGAGCGGAGCGACTGCAGTGGGGTTGGGTACTCAGTCTTCACTGGAGGAAGCTACAAAAAGTGGAGAAGTTTTGGCTTCGAAGAAGAACAGAAACAGTAATCGCCGTCGCAAAAATAAAAATGCCAGAATTGCGGAAAATGCAGAGATTATCACAAAGGAGCCAGAAGGATCGTTTTCCTTGTCGTCTCCTGATGCAGACGATGCTAAAAAAGAAAAAATTCGTAGTCGCGGAAGGAGAAAACAGTCAGAAAATCTAAAAAAAGGGGAGAGAAAACTCGATTCGAATGACGAAATCGTCAATTATAACGTTGCCGAGGTTGCCGGTTCCCAGGAAGAAAGTTCGAGTACGACAGTTTTCAAAGTACAGACGCCAAAACATAAAGGTTTCGAAGCGGCGCATAAAAGTTTAAATCTCCGGAGAAGCGATGACGCGAACGCAGATTCTATTCGTGAACGGCCTGCTGGAAAGAAGAAAAATGGCTGGTGGCAAAAATTCCTGAAAAATACCGGCGATGAATAACGCCAGTCATCCGAGTGTCAGAGTTAGGTTCGCTCCTTCTCCTACCGGATTGCTCCACGTTGGGAATATAAGAATCGCTCTTGTGAATTATCTCTTTGCAAAAAAAAATGGCGGGAAGTTCATTTTAAGAATTGATGACACAGATGTGGAGCGCTCTACTAAAAAGTTTGAAAATGAACTCTTTCACGATCTGGAGTGGCTAGGAATAAAAGCAGACGAACTTCATAGGCAATCGGACAATCGTTCACAATATCATTGCGCGATGGATCGTCTAAAAAAAATGGGAAGGGTTTACGCCTGCTACGAAACGAAAGAAGAACTTTCTCTAAAAAGAAAGATCCAAACGTCGAGCGGGAATCCTCCCATATACGACAGAGCAGCTCTGCGCCTAAGCTCCGAAGAGAAAAAAAGATTGGAGCAAGACGGCCTAAAACCTCACTGGCGCTTTAAATTGAATGATGAAAATTGCGTCGAGTGGAATGATCTGCTGCATGGGAAAATTTCCATTCCTCTGAATACGGCGAGCGATCCAATACTGATTAAGCCGGATGGGTCTTTTGTCTACACGTTCGCTTCCGTCGTGGACGACATTAACATGGGCGTCACTCACATAATTCGCGGCGACGATCATATTACCAACACTGCCGTGCAAATAGATATTTTCGGCGCCCTCTCGGGAGAAATGCCGAGTTTTGCGCATATTCCACTGCTTTCCTCCGCGAATGGGGAAGAGCTTTCCAAAAGAATCGGCTCGTCCCTAAGCATTTCAAGTATGAGAGACTCAGGTGCGGATCCGAACGCTGTTTTGAATATTCTGGCGACGTTGGGCACCTCTAATAATGCCAGCCATCGCGATAGATTGGACAATTTAGCAGAAAGTTTTTCTTTCGAAAAAATTAGTCTCGCTGCTCCGAAATTCAATCTGGAGGACGTGATGTTGCTGACCAGAAAAATCATTTCCGAAAAAACGTTTAGCGAAGTAAAAGACGAACTGCAAAAGCTGCACTTGGAAAATATTTCGGAGCAGTTTTGGAATACAATCAGAGAGAATTTGTCTTCCATCGGTGAATCAGTTTTTTGGCATAACGTTTTGTTCAATGAAATCAATGTGATAAAAGAAGACGAAACATTTGTTGAGCAGATGCTGCAGACCTTGACAAATCCTGTAGATTTTGACGAATGGATGGGCGATCTCAAACGAATATCTGCCAGAAAAGGGCGAGATCTCTTCCATCCAATTCGCATTGTGCTCACCGGTTTGGAAGATGGACCAGAATTGAGGAAAATCGTTAATTTCCTAGGCTATGATCGTCTTAGGGAAAGAATAAAGCGTAATCTAGAGTTCGCATCATGAAAAAATTGCAATTGTACAATTCGCTTTCTAATTCGCTGG
>JAISOD010000058.1 GCA_031275895.1 Holosporaceae bacterium
GACACGCCAAAAAAATCTGCTCCCAAAAAGAAGGCTCAAGAAAGATTGCAAGCTCTACGAGATGCTGCCGAAGCTGCTGAGGCTGCAGCTGCAGCCGTCGCCGTGCCGCCGGCCGCCGAATAAATTGATTGCGGTTTTGCGGATTATGGAGGCGTTTGGCGTAGGCGGAGGCCTGCGGGTGTTCATTCTCTCGGAAAATCTTACCAGCTACCGCGAGATATGCGATAAAAACGGTAAAAATTTTTCATTTCGGATACAACGTTTCATGGAAAAATCCAAAGCGATTATTTTTCTGGATGGCATTGTTGATCGTAACGCGGCTGAATCAATAAAAAATGAGTATTTTTACGTAAAAAGATGCGATCTTCCAGCTATTCCGCAGAATGAATTCTATCTCTGCGATCTTATAGGCAAGGACGTGGACGTGGAGAACTCCGACATAAAGTGCAAAATAGTTGGAGCGCAAAATTTTGGCGCTGGTGATCTATTGGAAATATCCCACGGCGACGGCTCGTTTTTGGTGCCGTTTACTAGTAAAAATTTTCCTGATACGAATGGCAAAGCGCTGATGACTCTGCAGGCATTCGAGGGATTTAAAAACTAGTGTGGCGCGCGAACGTTTTTACCATTTTCCCAGAAGCATTTCCAGGAAATCTTGGAGCGTCTATCATAGGAAAGGCTCTGCGAGAACATAAATGGGACTTGAATCTCATTGATCTTAAGCAGTTTCCCGTTAAATCCGACCGCATCGACAGTGCTCCATATGGCGGAGGAGCCGGCATGGTTCTTTCGCCGCTAACATTTGAAAAAGCTTTTGATTCTTTAACGGAAAATGATCGTCGTCTACGAAAAATCTACTTTTCGCCTCGCGGAAGGCAATTTCGGCAGCGAGATCTGGGAGAATTGGCTGATTCTTCAGGCGTAATTATCCTCTGTGGACGATATGAAGGCGTGGATCAGCGCATATTGGATTTTTATTCATTTGAAGAAATTTCCATCGGAGATTTTGTGCTGTTGGGTGGAGAGGTAGCCGCAATGGCCGTCATAGAAGGCTGCGTGCGTCTTCTGCCTGAAGTGGTTGGTAACGGAGAATCCTTGAACAGCGATTCATTTTCAGATTACCTGTTGGAACACCACCAATACACAAAACCACGGATTTTCAAAGGACTATCAGTACCAGAAACTCTTCTCTCCGGTGATCATGGGAAAATAAATGAATTTCGCGCAAATCAATCCAAACAAATAACCATAAAACGCCGCCCAGATCTCTGGGGGAAATATATTGCCGAAAAAATAGATTGCCTTTTAAAAAAGAATTAATTATGCTAGTCGACGCTAGATGCATGAGGGAAAAATGCAATTAAGACGGAGAATATATGCCCTAACGACGGCTGCGCTATGCGGATTGCTTGCGTCCGAGGCTACGGGAATGCAACCGGAAAACGTCGAAAATAATCAAATAGTGAAATACTGTCCTCTGCTTCCAGAACATACTTGCGCAAAATATTGGGCAAATAAAATGCTAGAATCTGAAAAAGACGTCCAATCATTTAGACTACTATATGATATGGCAAATAAAGCTCTACGTTCAGCATCGCGTTCTCCAAATGCCGCCGAGAATGTGTATGCCCAAAAAACAGCACAATTATGGAAAATAGATTTTGATAATAAGGACGTTGAGGTCAGAATTGTGGACGAGTACTCGTTGCTTCAGTCTTTGCGCCTGCCGAACGAAATCAAGTTCCTTTTTCGATTTTTGCTGCTTTACGATGTGAATGTTGCCGACGCTTTCATTTTCAACAGCGTTTTTTCGGATCTGCATCTAAAAAAATTGATAGGAGACGACGTCAGAAATGGTTGTAGCAAAAGCAAAGTCTACAGGAAGCTGATAACTCTAGCCTTAGCCTGGAGCTTGGCCGAGCCAAATTTATGCGATATGGTCGAGCTTGCCATAGCAGCATATGGCAGCAGAGGTGAACGTGTGCGCGCCGCTTCGCCTCGTCGATTTGATTTCGCTTTTGGGGAAGTGTCTACCTCCCTGTACAACACCGTAAATATGGATTACGATTGCTGGTATTATAGATCGCTGATTGGGAGCAGATTTGGATTCCAAATTCCATGTGGATTATGGGTATATAAATTGCCAACATACACGACGTTATTTCATGAGATTGGTCATTCGACAGTTCTTATGTCGCAGCTTATTTGCTTGGATGAAAAGTCGCCGCCAATGATCTTTACCTCCCGCTTCATAGAAGCAAAGATAAGCGAAGGCTTACTTGAACAAGAGGTTAATAGAATTCTTTCCATGAATGGTATCCTGCAGAGTAACAGGATATCTTACTTAAAAAATAAGTTTCCCGATATAAGTGCAGACACTACTGTTGATTTTTTAAAGCAATGCAAGGAAAAGTTGATGGCAAATGGGGGGAGAATTATGCCCATTATCTTGGGCGACATAGTTGAATTGTGGCAAATACTTGGTTGTTTAGCGGTGCCGCATGCCGACGGCGTAACTCTATTCATCAATAAGCTGAGCGATTTTGATTTTTTTGCGGAAATCGGCGCTCCGCTCGAGAATGACCATGAAGCTTATACTAGAAGAGCTTTGACAAGCGATGAATTTCCCCCCCCTGTGGCAAAAATAATTTATTCCATGAACAGAGAAATGTATGTGAATTACAGCGGCCTGCACGGCTTCGGTTTCGACGAGTATCTGCGGCGAGTCGGGCTGAATTCAGAGTCGGATTTTGCAATTGACATATGTTTAGCCTCAAAAACAAACATCGCGCCGCGTTATCTC
>JAISOD010000010.1 GCA_031275895.1 Holosporaceae bacterium
CCCTCGATCCCTATGTCAAAAGCGGGTAAGGTTCTTCGCGTAGTTTCGAATTAAACCACATGCTCCACCGCTTGTGCGGGTCCCCGTCAATTCCTTTGAGTTTTAATCTTGCGACCGTACTCCCCAGGCGGGAAGCTTAATGCGTTAGCTGCGGCACCGAGACCGAAATCCCGACGCCTAGCTTCCATCGTTTAAGGCGTGGACTACCAGGGTATCTAATCCTGTTTGCTCCCCACGCTTTCGCGCCTCAGCGTCAGTAACAGTCCAGAGAATCGCCTTCGCCACTGGTGTTCTTTCCGATATCTACGAATTTTACCTCTACACCGGAAATTCCATTCTCCCATCCTGTCCTCTAGTCACGCAGTATCAAACGCACTCCCTAGGTTAAGCCCAGGTCTTTAACATCTGACTTACATAACCGCCTACACGCCCTTTACGCCCAGTAATTCCGAACAACGCTAGCACCCTCTGTATTACCGCGGCTGCTGGCACAGAGTTAGCCGGTGCTTATTCTACGGGTACCGTCATCATCGTCCCCGTCAAAAGAGCTTTACAACCCTAGGGCCTTCATCACTCACGCGGCATCGCTGGATCAGGGTTTCCCCCATTGTCCAATATTCCCCACTGCTGCCTCCCGTAGGAGTCTGGACCGTATCTCAGTTCCAGTGTGGCTGACCATCCTCTCAGACCAGCTACTGATCATCGGCTTGGTGGGCCGTTACCTCACCAACTACCTAATCAGGCGCAGACCCCTCCATTGACGGCCTTGCGGCCTTTCCTCTCTCGAGCTCATGCTGTATTAGCTCCAGTTTCCCGGAGTTATCCACCATCAATGGGCAGGTATCTACGTGTTACTCACCCGTGCGCCACTAAATTATGGAGCAAGCCCCATAATTTCGTTCGACTTGCATGTGTTAAGCGTGCCGCCAGCGTTCGTTCTGAGCCAGGATCAAACTCTCAAGTTAAACGACTAAAAGTCGTCCTAGCCCACACATATCTGACGCAAGATCCGATATGTATTAGGCTCTAATCGCGCCGCCTACATATCCTTTCTTCTGTTTCGTCTATTAACTTTTTCAAAGAGCGTGTGCGTAGTTATATATAAATCGTCGAACCAGGTCAACTACATTTTTTACACTTTTTCCTAGGGATAATTAGAGCTACAGTACGCCACAGCTGGCTGTTTGCAAATTATAGCTGGAGATTGAAAGGGAAGTTTGCTTCAAAGCAGCACTCTGACAAATACTTGCATTATTTTAAGGTGTGAAGCCTGGAAACCGTCGTCTAGGATCCGCGCGTGGCCAGCTCCTAGGTGGGCGTCGTATGCATTAACCACGGCCAATGCAGTGACAACTCCCTTTCTACAATTAGGCCACCGGGAATAATATACTAACAAATTCCCACGCCTCACGCTCGGAATCTAAATGATAATCTATGCTAAATCAACGTTTTTAACAGCAGCAGCGTTGCCGGACAATTTGTTTGTTTTTTCCAAAAATTACAGCAACGCCATCAAAATCATCAAACCAACGACGACGACTAAGATGCAAACGAGGCCAAAATATGGTAATCCATCAACCTTCGAAGTTATCCTGCTCAAGCGCTCAATATATTTCCTAAATACGCAGCTGCCACAATCTACGCAGTCGTCCGCAGATTCGTCAGTAAAATCGAAAAGCGAGCTATCCAGGGCCTGATCCCTACGTTTGAACTGCTCAACTGCCGCTTCGCAGTCAGCTCCGAGAAAAGTAGCATAATTTTTGATAAACCCGACGGCGTAGACGTATTCTGGTAACTGAGCATAATCCTTTTCTTCTATAGCTCGCAGATAAGACTCCTTAATCTTAAGCACGCCAGCGACATGATGCAGAGACAACCCCTTGCTTTTCCTAAACTTTTTTAGCTCGCCGAGACTATCTAGCATTTAGAGCCCAATACACCGCACTACAATCATCACTGTACTATTACATTTTCACATGATAGCATCAAGCGTTTTTGTGGAAACGGATAGTCGCCGCTATTTTTAGCGGAGGAAAGTCCGGACTCCTGGAGGGAAAAGTGCCAGATAACGTCTGGCGACGCGATGGATTTGCGTTAGGGAAAGTGCAACAGAAAATATACCGCCCCTCGGGGTAAGGTTGAAATGGCGAGGTAAGAGCTCACCGCGCAATTGGCGACAGTTGCGGCAGTGCAAACCCCACTTGGAGCAAGATCAAATAGGAATAGCGACGCCGTCCCTCCGGCATGTTATTCGGGTGGATCGCTTGACGTTTGCGGCAACGCAAACGCTAGATGAATGGCTATCGGGATGATTATCCTACAGAATCCGGCTTATAGTTTTCACAAAAACTTAAAAAATTGCGCGTTTTAATCAAATATTAATTGCCTTCATATAAAGTATCCTCGTGCACTGGAGGAGATTTCGCATGAAAAAGCCGCTTTTCAGATCGTTATCGGTCGTATTCGCGTTTCTTTTTTCTTGTGAAGAAATGAACGCAGGTATTTTTAGCAGCGATCAGAACGACAAAGACCTTAAGAGTATATCTTCCGCTTGTGAGAATCAGTATAATGCAACAGCCGACGTTAGTAGTGCGCTAGACAAAGATGCGGAAAAAAATTTTTTGAAAGACGATATCGCGATCCTTATTCCTCTTCGTAACCTCACAAAAGACATGTCCGAGTATTTCCAATTTTTATATTTAGCAATAAAAATGCTTAGAAGTAAGCTAAGCGACCTTAAAGATGCAAAGAAATCAAGAGAAAAGGCGAGCGAAAAGAGCATAGAAAAGGCCGACGCCAAAATTGAAACTCTTAGGAAAGAGATAGAAAAGTTGTATAAATTTTTCACTGGTAATGGATTATTCTCGCTTGCCGCGATAATAAAAGCGGATACCTCCATATGTTTGCAAGTAATAAAACACACTGGCTCCTTGCAAATTAACTCGGATTCTGTAAAGAAGAAATTCTCTTCCGTAAAAAGTAAAGGCGAGACCCTCTCTTCGGCAATTAAACTTTTCCCTAGCACTTTTAATGATATCGAAACCATTTCCGAATTATCTATAAATAAAAGCTTAGTAGAAGAGCTGGAAGAAAACGTTGAACTATTCATTGAGATTCTAAGAGAAATGAATAATTACTGTACAAGTCAGAAATTATCAGATAGCGTCATGAATAAATTGCTGGAAAAGTGTTCTCTTGCTTCCGGAAGCAGTAGCCGCAGCAATCAAAATGATCGCAGCGGCAGCTACGGAAGCAACGGAAGCAGTGGAAGCAACGGCGGATATGGAAGTTATAACAAAGATTACAACTCAAGAAATAATAGCTACGACAACAGGGGAAATAATAACTATGATAATAGGAATAGTAGTAGCAGGAGAGGCGGCAACTATTGACAATGAACGGAATACGATTAATGGCGATCGCCAATGGCTGCCTTTTGTAGACTGTTAACTGTTTTTCTGTAAATATACCAGCGGGAGACCAGTGTGAAGTTTAATTTCATAAGAGAATCTCGAGGGATTGGAGTGATGGAAACGGCTTTAACTTTGCCAGTCGTTTGCTATCTCATTTTTTTCACGTTGGAAGCAATAAAAATAAACGATCTGAAGACTGCTTTGGATTCCATAGCAGAAGAGGCAATCTTTGATTTCAGCGCCGCTAAGAATACGGATAATTTTGCTGCCATCATCAAGAAATATAAACCGGCCTATATACCTGATGCGAATATAACCTACTATTTCGATATTTACCCTGATTTGGCTACCATGTGCGGAACATCGCCATATGGCGGAGAGGAAATTTTCTGGCCAACAACCAGCGGAAGCAACACAACGAAATCCTACAAAGATGACGACTACATAAGTACGGCGAGCGATGGCAAATTTATTTCCAGATCGAACCAAAGCTTCGCATTAACCAATTATAAAAAACCAGAATCCGATTTTGGTCTAAGCAAAACCAACGTAGACTTCAAGACTTTAAGCGGGAAGGCAGCAGTGTTGACGGTGGTCTGCAACTATGTATTTTCCAGCGCCATGGTGAAAATTCTCTTTTCCGGAGGATCAAATACCAAGGGCAAGAAGAAGTTTTTGCTTTGGTCTCGCGGAGTCGGCGTGTGCAGCTAGAGCATCTGGACTAGCATATTCTAACTCTGCGAGGCTTCCGGTGCGGCAACTGTCTTTTCGCCTAGATTGCCAACCAGCGCGTTGGATAAAACATCATCCACAGTTTCAGCTTTTAAAACGTCCAGCCCATCCAAAACACAGGAAGGGATTTCCCGTAGCTCCGGTTCGTTTGCCTTTGGAATAATGACTGTTTTTATGCCGCCGCGATGGGCAGCCAACAACTTCTCCTTTAATCCACCGATGGGAAGAACGCGTCCCCGCAGAGTTATCTCTCCGGTCATGGCCACGTCTTTTTTGATTGGCAACAATGTGAGAGAAGAAACTATGCTGGTAATCATGGCTACTCCCGCTGAAGGGCCGTCTTTGGGAGTGGCGCCCTCCGGCACATGTATGTGAAAATCCGTATTTTCGAATGTTTTTGGATCTATGCCGAGCGTCTGCGCGCGCGATCTAACATAACTGATCGCCGCCTGTATGGATTCCTGCATAACATCTCCCAGCTTGCCGGTGAGAGTCGTTTTTCCTTTTCCAGGAATGCTTATGGCTTCTATGGACAGCAATTCGCCGCCAACTTCCGTCCAGGCAAGTCCGGTGACGACTCCGACCATATTTTTATCCTCTGCCTCCAACCTTTTAAATTTTTCAATACCAGCATATTTTTCTAGGTTAGCAAGCGTAATATGAATGCTTTGCAGAGTTTTCGGATCTTCCGACAGTTCTTTAACCGCTTTGCGAGCGATGTTAGCTATTTCCCTTTCCAGATTGCGCACGCCGGCTTCTCGCGTATAGTTGCGTATCAGCGACGTCACCGCTTCGTCATCTATGGAAAGTTCGGTTTCTAGTAGGCCATTTTCATTTTTTTGCTTTGGAATTAGATGGGATTTTGCAATTTCCAACTTTTCCAGCTCGGTATATCCGGATAATTTGATAATTTCCAATCTATCCAGCAATGGACTTGGCATCCTGTAGGAATTTGCTGTTGTAACAAACATAACGTCGGATAAGTCATAGTCCACCTCCAGATAATGATCATTGAAGGAGAAATTTTGCTCCGGATCTAAAACTTCCAACAAAGCGCTGGCGGGATCTCCCTTCCAATCGGAACCGATTTTATCAATTTCATCCAATAAAAACAGAGGATTGGACGATTTTGCCTTCTTCATGTTGGCTATTATTTTTCCTGGCATCGATCCAATATAAGTTCTGCGGTGCCCTCTTATTTCAGATTCATCCCTAACGCCGCCGAGTGAAAATTTTACGTAATTTCTTCCAGTTGCCTTAGCGATGGATTTAGCCAACGACGTCTTTCCAACTCCAGGAGGTCCGATTAGACACAAAACGGAGCCCTTCACTCTGCCTATTCTGTTCTGAACAGCGAGAAATTCCAGGATACGTTCCTTAACTTTTTCTAGACCGTAGTGGTCCTGATCCAGAACGATTTTTGCTTCCTTTATATTTGTTTTTACCTTCGTCTTCTGCTTCCAGGGTATGCTAATCAGCCAATCTAGATAATTCCGCACCACCGTCGCTTCCGGAGACGTCTGGGACATGTTTTTTAGTTTTCTCAATTCAGTATTAAATTTTTCGCGCGCTTCCGAAGAGAATTTTATCTTCTTCGACTTATTTTCTAGCTCGTTAATGTCATCTACGCTGCTTTCTTGATCGCCGAGTTCCTTTTGAATGGCTTTAATTTGCTCGTTTAGATAATATTCTTTTTGGCTCTTCTCCATCTGTTTTTTTACGCGCCCGCGAATCTTTCTTTCCACGTTAATAACGTCAATTTCCGACTCAATAAATGCTAGCAATTTCTCATATCGCTTCGCGGTATTAGTTTCGCTCAATAGATCCTGCTTGTCCTGAATACGAATGATTAAATGGGCTGAAACGACGTCTATTAAATCGTTGGCGGATTCCATGTTTCTCACGGCCATCACGGTATCAAGCGATATCCTTTTATTTAAGCGAGCGTAATTTTCAAACTGCTCAACCAATGTGCGGCGGTAGGCTTCGAGTTCTAGAGAATCTTCTGTTTCAGACGGCTGAAGTATTTCATATTTTACTCTATGGTAGTCCTGATCGCCGGCATATTCTGAAACCGAGACTCTACTTATGCCCTCTATCAATATTTTGACTGTTCCATCCGGCAGCTTTAGCATTTGGAGAATATTACCAAGTACACCAACATGATACATATCTTCAAAAGTTGGATCGTCGTTGTGAAGACTTTTTTGGGTCAGAAGAACTATTTTCTTTCCGGAATCCATCGCAGCTTCAAGCGCGTTGATAGATTTTGAGCGTCCGACAAAAAGCGGCACCACCACATGTGGAAATACGACGATATCTCTTATGGAAAGCACCGGACAAACGTTATCCAAAATTAACTCCTCAAGCGATGCTGCTATTTTTCATCTCGCAGCATTTTAATACAGGAGGGCATTTTCCTTCAATAACATCTTTGCTAATTATCGCTTCCGTGATGTTTTTGCGCGATGGCAGATCGTACATTATGTCCAACAATACGGACTCCAGAATTGATCGCAATCCGCGAGCGCCTGTTTTACGCTCCAGCGCTAACCTAGCGACGGCGACAATGGCTTCTTCTTCAAAAACGAGAGCAACATTCTCCATATGAAATAGTTTTTGGTATTGCTTAATCAAGGCGTTTTTTGGCTCCCGCAAAATGGAGATTAACGCCGTCTCGTCCAGATCATTTAGCGTAGCGATTACCGGTAATCTTCCTACAAATTCAGGGATGAGACCATATTTCAGCAAATCCTCCGGTTCAACCTTTTCGAATAGCTCTCCCACGTCTCTTCTGTCTTTGTCTTTTATTTCGGCGCCAAACCCTATGGAAGATTTATTGCCGCGAGCGGAAATAATTTTATCCAGCCCAGCAAAGGCCCCTCCACAAATGAATAATATGTTGGTCGTATCTACGTGCAAAAATTCCTGCTGCGGATGTTTCCTTCCTCCCTGCGGCGGAACAGACGAAACAGTTCCTTCAATTATCTTCAGAAGAGCCTGCTGAACGCCTTCGCCGGAAACGTCGCGAGTTATGGAAGGATTATCTGATTTCTTTGAGATTTTATCTATTTCGTCTATGTAAACTATGCCCATTTGGGCTTTATCCACGTTGTAATCCGCTGCCTGAAGCAATTTTAGAATTATATTCTCGACGTCCTCTCCCACATATCCGGCTTCGGTAAGCGTCGTAGCGTCCGCCATGGTAAACGGAACATCAATGATCTTGGCAAGGGTTTGAGCCAGAAGAGTTTTCCCAGTTCCGGTAGGACCTATCAACAAGATATTGGATTTTGACAATTCCACATCTGCATTTTTGGAAAGATGCGACAATCTTTTGTAGTGATTATAAATGGCAACGGAGAGTATTTTTTTGGCCTTATCTTGTCCAATTATATAATCGTCCAATGTTCTACAAATTTCCTTTGGGGAAGGAAGATGACTCTTACCTTTGGAAGCGATATTTGGCTGAACATCTGAAATTATGCCGGCGCAGAGCTCTATACATTCGTCGCATATGTAAACAGTCGGTCCAACTATGAGCTTTTTTACTTCATGTTGCGTTTTTCCACAAAACGAACAGCGCAAAGTTTCTGCGCCGTCTGTCGTTTTATCCATCGATACCTCCAAAAAGCGTTTGATGATATTATATTCGCATCAATATTCCAAAAAATACTTAATTTTAGAATTTTTTCTGAGCATAATCTCTTCCGGAATAAATTTTGCCGAAATAATTTGTGCAATGTACAGAGTTGAAGAATGCGATGCGCTCGTGTTGCCAAATTCGGCAGGAAAAGTTTCCGTTAGCCGAGCAGCAAAAGCTTTTTTGTTTTTAACATAAAAAATCATTGGAGACATAACTTTATGGGAAATAAAGTTCCACTCAGAACGCCAGCAGCCATAGCGAATTTTAAACTCTTGTCAATTCCGGCATGCAATCTGTTGTTTCGATCTGATACTTTTCGGATAGCACTTGCAATTCTTTCTCTTTCGAATCGTATGTGTTTTTCAAAACTTTTTGCATAAAGTATACGCTATATTGCGCAGCTCTCGCCGCATTTTTGGTTTTCAAATAACATCCCAGGAATAATGCCGCTAACAGATCTCCTGTTCCGTTTATGGGGGCGGAAAAATTATATTCCTCTGTTTTTATAACGTACTGATTTTGACCATCGGAGACGAATACGTACAATGCGTTGGGTAATTCTGGAATTGATACGCCAGTTATAACGACTATTTTTATTTTATTTTTATGGAAGCGTTCAGCTATGGTTTTTAGGCTTTTCACATTGCTAACTTTTATATCAGACAGAAGTTCTGCTTCGTATTGATTCGGAGTTACCGCGTCAGCAAATAGATTTTCTTTAAAAAAATCGACTACTTCCGGTTTTACGAAGCATGTTTTGCCGCCCATTACTGGATCGCATAAATATAATAAGTCGGGATTTATCGATTTATACCTTTCCACAATTTTCAGAATAGCTTCGCATATCGCTCTGCTCCCCATGTATCCGGACAAAATCGCCGTACATTTAGAGGCTTGCCCTATATCCTCTATTCCCTTCGCTATATCCATTATGTGCTCTGCATTAAAGACTTCTCCACGCCATCTCCCATATCCAGTATGGTTTGAGAATTGCACAGTGTTTATGGAAGAAACGTCAAAACCCATCGACTGCAGTGGGAAAACGGCCGCCTTATTGCCAACGTAGCCGTAGGAAACGTGCGACTGAATCGATAGTATCATATGCTATGCCTTGTCAAACTGTGGCGACTTTCCTGCGGAGAGACCGCAGCCTCGCGGATTCAGGCAACAGGCTGAAATAACGCCGCCTGCAACCTATAACAGCGACAAAATCAAATGTCAATAGAAACTGTGTATATGTGTAGGTTCACTAGAAGTGAGACTGCTTCGGAGTTGCGATTTGTCTGAATATACTCCATAGGAGTTGCGCCGTTCAAGTGTGCATGAGATCGATAATTGTTATATTTCCACTAAAGAACGAGCCAAAGAAGAGAAAGGCGAAGTTTTTTGGGGCGATGAAACCGGAGTGCAAAACGAATGCAATTACGTTCGCGGATACGCTCCCAGAGGGGAAGCTCCAGTTGCTAAACTCTCGCACAACAATAAGTATCGAGTGAATTTGATATCGGCGATATCGAAAGGGAAAACTTCGTTTTACACTTTTCGAGAACAATATGACTCAACAAAAGCTCGCAGTTTTTTGTAAACGTCTGATCAAAACCGTCGGGCATAAAGTTTTCCTGATATTAACTTTCCGATAATGTCTAACAGCTGATACATATGCTATCTCCTCAATTTTGAACAAACTCTCCGTTCCTACTAGCAAAATTGCGGCAGATATTATCGGAAGATTATACCAGATTCAGATATTAAATGACCAGGTAGTTATTTTTGCATAATTGAGCGATAGTATTGTTTTGCAGGCCATCAAGAAAAGTTTGCAGAGAGTTTTCTATTTCCTCCAACGATTCGAACAATCTGTTGTGCAGCACATTTTTCTTCAGATGTCCACAAAAGCGTTCCACTGGATTCAACTCTGGCGAGTATGGCGGCAGCAGAAAAATATCTGTATTTTCAGGAGTTTTAAGGCCTTTTGACCTGTGCCAACCGGCTCCATCCATAATGATTGCAATTTTCTGGCCAGAGTAACATTCTGAAAGCATTTATGAACTACTCGGCCGCAAGCGACCGAGTTTCTTTTCTGTTTTTTGCGCCTAAAACAATGATTGTTGTATTTTATGTTCTTTTTTATCTATTGCGGCCAATTGATTTTTTACATATTCTCTAATAATTTTTTCATTTACATTTCCGGCAGTTTCCACAAAATAGCTCTGTGTCCACAATTTCCCTCCCCAAAAATATTTTTTCCTAATATCCGAATAACGTTTGAAAAATTCCCTCGCAGAAATACTTTTTACAATTTGCATAATGTCAGACGGAGACCTCTTAGGTTCAGTAATAATGATCACATGTATGTAATCATCAGGCAGTTCGAGCTCCTCTAAATCAATATCGTAGTCGTAACAATTTTTTTCGATTATCATTTCCATCGATGTTCTGTACGGTTCACAGAATACTTTCTTTCTGTATTTCGGTATCCATACAAAATGATACATTATTCTGAATACATGGTGACTGTTTCTATGTAGTTCCATAACATCAAAAATTATAGCTGTTTCAGCTGTAGGACGCTATCCATCTCGGGAGCAAGCTCCCGAGATTTCCGCTACGCGGGTTAAAAATACGGTTGCTGCTATAAATAGGCAAACTAATCCCTAACAGCGAACAGGTTTATATGGGCCGCCTGTAAACTTCGCCCACTCTTCTTTTTTGGAGCGCAAGAATCATGCCTATCATTATACCGGTTGCAATCATGGACGAGCCTCCGTAGCTCATGAAAGGCAGCGTCATCCCCTTAGTCGGGATCATGTGTAGACTGGAAGCGATGTTTACGAAAGATTGCAGTCCAAACTGCGCTAACAATCCAACCGACGCGAGAAGATTGAAAAAATTGTTTTCTTTTAATGCCTTAAGCATGCCATGAATTATGATAAATGCTATTAGAATTATCACAAATGCGCAGACGAAGAATCCAAACTCCTCTCCCAACACTGCGAAAACAAAATCAGCATGGGCGTCGGGCACATATCTCTTTATGGTGCCTTCTCCTGGACCAACTCCAAAAAGTCCGCCGTTGGCAAATGCCTCCAGCGATCTGTTTATCTGATAATGATCTCCTATTTCCGGATCCAAAAACCTGTCGATTCTCGCCGTTACGTGGGGCAGAAACAAATACGCTACTGCGAGACAGCCAGCTCCCACCACGAAGGCGACCATCACAAAAATCACCGGCAGACCGTTTAAAAATAATTGCCCTAACCAAACGCTGGTCACGATAATTATCATGCCTATGTCCGGTTGCATGGCCAGCAGCGCGTCGAAAATTAGCAGAAAAATGCCGGCGATGAATTTTCCACGAAATTCAGGGTGTTCGCTTTGCTCCGCAAACATCCAGGCCGTAATTACAGCTAAAGCCGGTTTAGAAAATTCTGACGGTTGAAGCGAAAATCCAAAAATTGATATCCAGCGACGGGCTCCCTTGATTTCGGCGCCAAGAAAAATGCTGGCTACCATGAGGAACAACGACGCTGCGAACAGCATAATGGAGAATCGCTTAATATTCTTCTGATCCAGAATGGATACCAGAAAAATTATTGAAAGAGTAGGCAACGAGTACAGCAGGTGACGTTTTAAAAAGTAGGAAGTCTCTATTCCTATGCGATTGGCGATCATTGGCGTTGCGGCCATTGCAAGCAAAATTCCAAATATCATCATGATTAAAAATGAAAACAATGTTACGCGATCTATGATCCACCACCAACGACTGAAAATACGACCATCAGACCTCGAAAAATTAATCACGCGGTTCTACCTTTACGATTACGTCGACTTTCTCGAACATTTTTTTTATTTTTGATTCAATTGACTCTGAAATTTCATTTGCTTCGCGCAGCGACGTCGCCTTGCCGACGGCTACGCGGGATTCTACGTATTTTTTCATGCCTGCCGATCTGGTTCTGAATGTTTTCACGCTCTCTACGCCATCTGTGGATTCGATAACTTTCATGATTTGTTCCTGAACTTTTGGCGGCAAAGCCGTATCCATCAAATCCATTAGGGCATTTTTAATTATGGGAAACGCGCTGCGGAGCACGTATCCACCGACCATCACGCCGCACAAAACGTCTATCCACAGAAAGAATTGCGATAATATCAAAGAAATCATAATGGAAATATTCATGAGAAAATCTGATAAATAATGTAACGAATCCCCGTGGATCAGCAGTGAATCGGTTTTCGTAACAACATATCGCTGGAAATATAATAAATTGTAGACTGCCAGACATGAAATTACCATTATGGAAATGCCCAAACCGGTGCTGGTTAACGGCTTAGGATTCAAAAATGTTTCATACGCTTCGCAGTACACCATAATTCCCGTGTAAACCACCAACAAACACTGAAAAAGGGCAGCGATGCTTTCTACTTTTTCGCGACCAAAATTGTGTTTTTTGTCGAGATTTGTATCCGAAAATACTAGAGCATGATAGGCCAAAAAAGAAAAAAGAGCATCTAAAATTGAGTCCATCAGCGACGCCCTCATGGATATAGAACCGGTAATTTCCAGAGCGCAAAGCTTGATGGTAATTAGAAAAATTGACACCACAACGCCAAACATCGCAGACTTTTTAGCGAGCTCGATCCGCGAACAGTCGCCAAAACGCAAATCCAACAACCGATTAAAGAGCTTAACGTTCAGAAGCACAGTAAAGATCCAATATATAGTAATTTCGCGGGGCAGCGTCTCTTTTCGTACTATATACATTAAAATTTGCGTTCTTGCAAATACAGATTTCATGTTGCTAGTTCCTGGGACATTTGATATCTCTATCTCCGTACATTTGCGGTCGTGGCGGAATAGGTAGACGCGTAGCGTTGAGGTCGCTATGGAGGAGACTCCGTGGAAGTTCAAGTCTTCTCGACCGCACCAGGCTTTTGTAACAGTTATTGGAGTGAAAACATGAACGCATTGATAATAATCCCCGCTCGTATGGCGTCCACGAGGTTGCCAAACAAAATGTTAGCTGCCATTGGAGAAAAACCGTTGATAGCGCATACCTATGAAAGCGTAGTTGCTTCTCAGGTTGGAGATGTGATAGTTGCCTGCGACGCTGAAGAAATAGCTTGCGCCATTAGAAAAGTAGGCGGAACGGCTATTTTAACGGATCACGCTCTTTCATCCGGCACAGATCGCGTATTCGCAGCGTTAACGCAATATGATCCGGCCGAGAAGTACGAGTTCATCATTAACGTTCAGGGCGACATGCCATTTATAGCGCCGGAATTTATTCGCGGCGCTCGCGCCATAGTCGAAGAGTCAAACTACGACATGTCTACGTTGGCTACACCCATAGAAGACGATGCCTATTTGATTGACAGCGTCGTAAAACCGGCTATTGCCTTTACTTCCAGAAATAGCGGACAAGCTCTGTATTTTAGTCGATCTCCCATACCGCACGGCGGACCGTACTTTCATCACGTCGGCATATACTGTTTTCGCCGAAAGGCTTTGGAGAAATATGTGTCTCTTCCTCAAAGTCCACTGGAAAAAACCGAGAAACTCGAGCAATTGCGCATGCTAGAAAATCAAATGACCATTGGTATTACAGTAGTGGATCAGGCTTCACCCATCAGCGTGGATACTCCGACTGATCTGGAGCGGGCCAGGGAATTTTACGCAGCTTCTGCAAATGAGCGATAACTACAGCCTTATTTTGACAACAATCGACTGCCGGCAAGAAGCCGAGAGGCTCGCCGAAAGGATATTGGAGCGAAAACTTGCAGCCTGCGTTCAAATTCAGAAGATAAAAAGCTTCTATCGGTGGAATGGAAAAATAGAACGCGGCGACGAATGTCTTTTGCTTATGAAAACGCGAGCAAGCTTATGGAGTAAGCTTTCCGAGTTCATTAGGCAGAATCACAGCTACCAAACGCCCGAAGTGGTGCAAATTTCCATTGGAGATGGCTCTCGAGAATATTTAGACTGGCTAGAAGCTGTAACTATCGATCCTAAAGATTGCGAATAGGATCGGACGTAGACAATTGAAGAAAGTTCCCATTCAATATACCGTCAAGATCAGCGGAATACTTGCCGTCGGCGTCGTGCATGAACAAACCCGGCAAGATCCTAGCGTTTGATTTATGGTTTTTTTTGCATTGGATTACAACGCGTTTTGCTTCCTTTCCATATTTCGGGAACAGAGGCGTAATTTCAATGGAGCCGACACCATTTAAGGTTTCCAGAATGTCGCCAATGCGGGACGCGCAATGAATCATGAAAAAGGCTCCGTTATTTTTTAATTTTCCCAGGCAGTAGGAGATCCAATCGGCAAGATCCAGAGTCTCAAAGTTAGTTAATTTTTTGGCGCTGGATAATCTCGATGATTCAGCAGAAAAAAAAGGAGGATTGGTGACCACAACGTCAAAAAATCTATTTTCTAGTGGATCGTAGGAGCCGCCTGCTCTTGCCACGAGAATCTCTAAATTCAAAGAATTTGCCTGCGCGTTGCGTCGACATATTTGACACGTTCCATCATCCATATCAATGGCGGTAATTTCCGCTGTTCTTTCCTTCAATTTCAGGATCAGAGAGATAGCTCCGGTTCCGCAACCTACGTCCAATACTTTGCAGCGCGGCTTCAGCGCAACGAAACTAGCCAAAACGACGGGATCAACGGCCACCCTGTAGCCGTTTTTGGGCTGAAAAAGCCTTATTTTCCCGTTGAGAATGTAATCTTCCGTAGTTTCCAACACAACCGCCGAAGGCTAAGGATGGATTATTTTTACAACGTTTTCATTCTCTCCTCAAGCGAAGTATTTGTTGGTGCTGGCTCTCATATACATAATGCTGTTTGAAAATGCGCATACGAGGATTCTGCATTCAAATTTCACAAACAATGCTTCTTCTTCCGCTTTCCTCGTCTTAATTTTTCTTCTTCTCAGCCTTTTCACAAGCAGCTTCCCGAAGTTTTTGCAAAAATTCGTTGGATATAATACCATTTCCCATTATTAAATATCCAAATTGAGCAATAGTGTTGTTTTGCAGGCCATCAAGAAAAGGTTGATGTTTTTTTAAAAGTATCCACCTTTTCCTTATCCTGCTTATAATGCTGCGGCCGAGGCGTTATATAGGAATATTTAAGTTTCTGCATTTCGCGATGCATGCTGCTTTTACTTA
>JAISOD010000020.1 GCA_031275895.1 Holosporaceae bacterium
AATCTTGTTCATAATAAATCTCCATTCTGCTATGACCTCTCCAGAGACCATCGGAAATACGACGTTCAACCTGGGAGGCCTACTTTCTTATACTGTACTGATTAGCTAAAGCTATAAAATTATGACAGGCCCAACGGCCAATAATGATAGAAATGATGGGAGGCGACGTAGCGCAACGGCGACGCAGGAAGCAGACGGACGGCATCCATCGCTCCCATGCAATCTTTTCTGAAACTCATAACTGTTTCGAGCATCAAAATACCCCAGCTTCGTAACGAATATTATAGCAATACAGCCAATTGTCAAGTTTTTTTCATAAATATTTTCTTACTCCACGACGGCGACGTTCTCCGGAATCCTGATTCCGAACTTTTTTGCTAACTTTTTGTTCACAACGCACACGTGATCCTCCGTTTTCGGGTAAATCGGCGGCAAATCCTTCACGGAGGCTCCATTCAGCAGTTTCGCCACCAGTTTCCCGGCGTTTCTCCCGACGGATTCGTAGTTCACTCCGAAGCTCGCAAGCGCCAGTCCATCGCGCACCGACTGATCTTCCGAGTCAAAAACCGGAATGTCCATTTTCGAAGCCTCCAACGCAATGGTCGGCATCGCGGCATGAAGTCCGCTTGCCCCAACATAGATGAAATCCGCCTCTCCTCGAAATTTCTGAATACGAACTGGAATATCCCGCACATGATCCACCGGAATCGCCACCACGGACAATCCGAAGGAAGGAGCTGCTTTTTTCATCATTTCAAGCAATGTAGCATCGTTGCTGTCGGAGGTGAGACAAAGAAGACCAACGGTTTTCGCATTCGGAAGGACAGTCTTCACGAACTTCAGCAGCACATCTAAATTTTGCATATCAGAACTGCCGGTGATGTTGTCGTTGGCGTGCCGCTTGTCCTTCAGCAGACCGGCGGCCACAGGATCGGTAATTGCGTGAAAAACCAACGGAATATCACGTATCTTTCCATTGGCAAACTGAGCGATTGGCGTTGACACCAGCACCATTACCTTTGGATTGTGACTCTGCAGGTTTGTTACGATCTGCGGAATAAGCGAGTGATCAAAAGCTATGTCTGCGATCTCGATTCTGATGTTTTTATTATCAACAAAGCCGTTGGCAGCCAGTTCATCCCTGATCCCATTGATGGAAATTTCCAGATCTTTGAGTGGTCCGTAGTTCACAATGGCCACAATCGGTAGGTTTTCTTTTTTTCCACAACCAATGAGCAAAGCGCCGAAAGCAATGGCCACGGCCGCGGCGGCCACAAAAATTTTCTTCATAATAGGTCTCCGTATTTATAGCGTTTTCACTTCGGATTTACCATAGCGATTCGCTAATTTACGTGAGTTTTCGTGAAATGTAAAATGGCAAAAGCAAAGTGAAAATGCTATATATCTAAAACGATGATTAAAACCGTCGAAAACGCAACGCTCAATCGAGCGAACTTATTTTCTCTGGTCTAGTAAATTAATTAATGTGAAAAAATTGATAATCGGCTTGGGAGCCGATACTGATACGAATACATGGAAGCGATGATGAAAATCTGAGTCAAAGCGAGGGCGGCGACGTTAGCAACGTCCCACCAACAGCTCTCCACAAGATTCTCAACAATCCCGAACATCAAAGTTCCCCAATCCAGTTCCACAAGTATACAGAAACATTGCCACTTGTCAAGTTTTTTTCATAAATATTTTCTTACTCAACGACGGCGACGTTCTCCGGAATCCTGATTCCGAACTTTTTTGCTAACTTTTTGTTCACAACGCACACGTGATCCTTTGTTTCCGGGTAAATCGGCGGCAAATCCTTCACGGAGGCTCCATTCAGCAGTTTCGCCACCAATTTCCCGGCGTTTCTCCCGACGGATTCGGTGTTTACGCCGTAGCTGGCCAATGCCAGACCGTCCCGCACCGCCAAATCTTCGGCGCCAAACACCGGCACTCCCATCTTTTGAGCTTCGGACGCAATTGCCGGCATGACGGCCAAAAGCCCTCCTGCCCCCATGTATATGCAGTCTACGTTCCCGTCGACGCTCCGCATTCGGACAGGAACATCCCGCATCTGGTCCACCGGAATCGGCGCCACCGACAGACCGAACTTGGGGGCGGCAGCCTCCATCATTTTGAGCAATGCGGCGTCGTTGCTCTCGGCCGTCAAATATGGCAATCCAATGGTCTTGGCCTTTGGAAATATCGTCTTGATGAACTTCAGTATGACGTCCAAATTTTGCATGTCCGCGCTGCCTGTCATGTTGCCGTCCACTCCGGAGCGGTCGGCGATTAAGCCGGACTCCACCGGATCTGTGACTGCGTCGTAGACCAGCGGAATATCGCGGATCTTTCCTCTGGCAAACTGGGCGACGGGGGTCGACACCAACACCATGACCTTCGGATTGCGATTTTTCAAGCTCATCACAGTCTGCGGAATGAGCGAAAGATCGCAGGCAACGTCGGCAACCTCGATTCTCACCGTTTTGCCATCGATAAAACCATTGTCCGACAGCTCATCCCTAATTCCGCGAATCGAAAGCTCCAGATCTTTGAGAGGACCGTAGTTGGCGATGGCCACCAGCGGCAGATCCTCTTTTTTCCCGCAGCTGACAAGCGACAAACAGGCCATAAGCGCCGCCGTAGTCGCCATAAAAATCTTGTTCATAATAAATCTCCATTCTGCTATGACCTCTCCAGAAACCATCGGAAATACGACGTTCAACCGGCCAGGTCTATTTTTGCAAGTGCGTTAAATAATTAATTGAAGGGTAAAAAAAATATTGGGCCTAGAGCCCATGGTGATGAAGATGAGCGTAAGCTAACACAAAAGAACAGCGCCCCAAGGCGACGGCCACCGCCCCTTCGCTAGGAATTCCTTCAGAAATTTCGGTCAACCCGAACATCGCAACCCTCATGCTTCAGTCGTCATTATACTGCAATATTTCCGTCTGTCAAGTTTTTTTCAAAATATCTCTATAAGCATTAATGAGAAATGAAGCTAGTCTGCGCAGCTAGATAGCCGTTCGCCACAAAAGTCCCAATTGATACATTCTTCAACAATTTTGTTGATGTATGATCCACGATCGTTGCGGTAATCTACGTAGTAGGCGTGTTCCCACAAATCGATTACGCATATTATGTCTTTGCCCATACCAACCGGAGTTTCGGCATTTTGCGTGTTCAAAAAAGATAATTCGTCATTTTCACAGATCAACCAACACCAACCGCTGCCGAACATAGCGCCGGCAAACGAAGCATACTGCGTCAGAAATTCATCACAGGATCCAAATTGCCGTTCTACGATACTTTTCAATTTTCCTGTCGGTTTTTCTCGGGACAATTTCAAGCATTGCCAATAAAAATCATGATTAAACAGCTGAGCGGCGTTGTTGAATATCTTAGGCTCGCTATTTCTTGATTGAATAATAATCTCCTCCAGTGATTGGCTTGCGAATTTCGTACCTTCTATCAAGGAATTTAGAGCAGCAGCATAGCCGGCGTGATGTTTTCCGTAGTGATAATCGATGGTTTCTCGACTTAAAATCGGCTCGAAATCAGTGTTTTTACGCCACATTTGCGCCTGTAAAACGGCCATCGTCATCCACCTCAGCTCCAATTCTAATCGGAGGTTTCGAATTTTTCAATGATCAGCAAATGGCTGCTATATTTGGATTCAACTCCGATATGCTAGGTCTGATCACGGCGGCGTACGTTATCGACTCTTTCATTACGGGATGCAACGTCGCCGAGAACGGAGCATTCGCTATTATTTTCGATAAAATGTCCAGCTGCATAAGGAAAATTTCGCAAACAATGGTAGAATGATTTGTCATTTGATACGATGATGTGCGATGTTTGCCTATGGAAAAGAAAGTTATCACCTTTGGATGTAGACTGAATGCCTGCGAATCGGAGACCATTCGCGATTTTGCCGCTGAAATGGGGCTCGACGACTTTACTGTGATAAATACATGTGCAGTTACCGAAGAGGCCGAAAGAAAATTGCGTCAAACCATAAGGAAACTGCGCCGAGAGAATGAAAAAATTAAAATAATTCTCACAGGTTGCGCATCGGAGCTGAATCCTGATTATTATATGAAAATGGAGGGCGTTGTCGGGATTATTTCCAATAATGTCAAACTTCACAGGGCGGAATATGCTAAATATGCATCCGAAAGCAACGCTGCAAGCAAGTCCTTGTCGTCTCAAAAAATACGTGGATTTCTACAAATTCAAAATGGCTGCGATCAAAAATGCACCTACTGTATAGTTAAATTAACGCGCGGCCCCAACGTAAGCCTTTCCGCAGACGAAATCGTTCAGCGGGCCAAGCAACTGTTGCGCAAGGGATATAAAGAGATAGTCCTGACCGGCGTGAATATTTCCGCCTATGGTCGAGATTTTTCGTCGAAGCAGAACCTAGCTTCCATTATTCGTCACATTCTAAAAAACGTCCCCGATCTCGGCAGATTAAGGTTGTCCTCCTTGGATCCGGCCGATATGGACGAAGATCTGCTGAAAGTCATAAAAAATGAAGAGCGGCTCATGCCTCATTTTCATGAAAGTATTCAGTCTGGCGACGACATAATTTTGAAGCGTATGATGCGTCGCCATACGCGGCAGCAGATAAAAGAAATTAATTGTAAAATTCTGGAAGCTCGTCCAGATGCTGTTCTCGGAGCAGATATAATAGTCGGATTCCCGACGGAAACCGATGAAATGTTCCTGAATACAAAAAAAATGATCGTCGAGGCCAGTATATCGCTGCTGCATTTGTTCCCATTCTCGGCAAGACCAGGGACTTCAGCTTCTTTAATGCCAATGATCGAAAAAAATGCCGTGAAACATAGACTAAAAGAACTGAAGCAGTTGGCCAACGACATATTAGCGAAAAAACTGTCTGAATATAAGGGGAAAAATATCATGGCAATCGCGGAGAATGAATATACGGCTAGGACGAATTCATTCCTGCAGATAAAATCAACGAAGCCGCTAATTATTGGAGCAGAGTATTTATTCCATTGCGATTATCTCCGTGGTAATATTCTGATCGGCGTTCCGCACTGATAAAATTAAGAAGTCCGCATGAGTTTTCTTTCAAAAATCAAATCTGCGCTGCAGAAAACATCGAGGGAGATATCGTCATCCATTGCGGGCAAGAAAATTGATGAAAATTTTGTGCAACAGATGGAGGATGCGTTGATTTTGGCAGACGTCGGCGTGGAAACGGCGACTGAATTGACGGAAAAAATTTCCGCTAGAAGATTCACTCCAGAAACGCAGGCGGAAGAAATTAAACAACTGCTGATTAAAGAAATTACCGCCATGTTGGCTCCATACGAATCAAATTTTTTCGCAGGAAAAATCGACCATAATCCGTATGTTATTCTTGTTATAGGCGTGAATGGAAACGGCAAGACAACCACAGTCGCCAAGATCGCCAATATCTTTAAAAACTTGGGGCATAGACCGTTGCTTGTGGCAGCCGATACGTTCAGAGCGGCGGCAGTCGAGCAATTAGCCTATTGGGCGCATAAAATTCAAGCAGATATTTTCACGGGAAAAGAAAAGGCTGATCCAGCCGGTTTGGCCTATAATTCTCTTGATAAAGCTCGACAAAATAATAACGACCTAGTTCTGATAGATACGGCCGGCCGAATGCAAAATCGCGATGATTTGCTAGCTGAGCTTGAAAAAATTAAGCGCTCGGTTAAAAAAAACGACGCGACTGCTCCCCACAGCATTATTCTCATTTTGGATGGGCTAACAGGGCAATCCGTTCATAATCAAGTCGATATATTTCTGGAAAAAATAGGCGTTGACGGAATCATCATAACAAAGCTTGACGGAACAGCCAAAGGCGGAGCGCTGATAGCTCTAACTCGGAAATATAAAATTCCCATTCTAGCCGTAGGAGTAGGAGAAAACATCGACGACCTGAAACCATTCAACGCAGGCGAATATGCCAGCGCTATTTTGGACGCCTAAACTGAATAATTTTATTTCCACCGATTGAATTCTGCAAGGAGTTAAAAGGCTGGTATCTCAGGCCTTAACATCCTGCCTAGTATCGTTTTTTAGAGTCGTTCTCGCCTCGTCAAAGCTTTCTGCATACATCTGGCGGTACATTTCGAGCTCCTGACGCAACTTTATGCTCTCCCGAGGAGCAACTTTATGTCTGCGGCGTTTACTGACTCCTGAAGTTTCGGATTTTTTATCTGGTATAAAGTTTTCTTTTGCGCCGGCGTTCGGCTCCTGTAGAGAAATTTTTTCCGATATTTTCTCTAATTCGTCATCCGTATTTTTGCCCAAAACCATCTGAGACGACGTATCTATCTCACGAATTGGTTGCGGCCATTCCACCACTCTGAGGCCTTTATGAGCTCTATTGTTATTGGCCAACTCAATTGCCGGCTGGACATTAACTTTCAGCGAACTAGCCTTGAATTTTGATGAATCCACGACGGGGTCTAGAATTATTTCCGAATTTTTTTGTGAGGAAGCATAAACTTTGCCTTCAGCCTTGTCGCCAGCAATTTCGTTGCGCCAATCCGGCTTATGCTGCATATTACTTCCATTATTGCGCTGAAACATTCGATAATCGAGCTGATTATTGTTAGGCCAACTGCCTAATTCGTTGCCGAATTGTTTATTATTATTTTCGTAATCTCTCTCGTAATCTCTCTTTCTCTTCCTGCGTTTTTTGCCAAATTTTCTCTTGATCTTTTTCTTAAGATCCAAATTTTTTAAATTCCAGAGGATTTTATGACCGTTGTCCTCTTCCTCTTCGAGAAATTCTTCAAACTCACGCTTTGATCTGTGTTTTTCCTTCAATTTTTTCTTTTCAAAAGTTTGTTTTCTTTTCTTCTGCTTTGCTGGTTTCGATGCTTCCTCGTCGTAGTCGTCTTCTTCGATTTGAATTTCGTGCTGATTCTTAAAATTTTGTTGACGTTTTTTTTGCTTTTTACGGCCTTTAACCGATTCAGGAGTCTCTTGATAATCGTCGTCAACATAATCATCGTCTTCATCTGTTATGTCCTGAATCTGCGATGAGAAAATTTCCTGCGGAGACAGAAAAGCCAAACTGAGAATCACAACGACAAGAGTACTACCATACTTTTCCACGCTCGTCTCCTGAACTTGTTAGACGGTGTCTGGCGATATTGTTACCAGAAAATGGTTAATGTTTCGTATTCAAAAATAAGAAAAATTAGAGGCGTCGTGAAATAGAACGACAACTCCGGAGGCTGGGACCGGAATTGAACCGACGTACAAGGATTTGCAGTCCTCTGCATAACCGCTCTGCCACCCAGCCGCTAGCCTCCATATCTATATGCATTTTCTTGCGAGGTCAACAGATCACAGTGATGAATCTTCTATAGCGCTACGGCAAGATTACAACTACTGGGATGGCAATCCTAAAGCATCAAATATTTTCATAAATGAAAAAACTAGGTCAAGATAGTCGAATGCCAAGAGCAATGTTTAATTAAAAATTGAACGAAATTTGGGCTGATTTTCTCGTTTCTAGTCGCCTATGAGAAAAGATTAAAATTCTAAACAAGGTTGCAATAAAATTTATTTTTGGCTTGACGGAACAAATCGTCTAATGATATCGTCCGACGGTATGGTGTATTGAGGTCGACGCCTTGAAGAGTGAGAAGCGCTGCACGCTAGATAAGTTTAAAAATCTAATATCCACAAATCGTGTTGTTCTGTTTCTGAAGGGAAAAGTCTCTTTTCCCATGTGCGGGCTTTCCGGAAACGTATGCTCAATGCTGAGAAAGAATGGCGTAGATTTCATAGAGATAAATATTTTGGAAGATCCAGAACTGTATCTTCTTTTAAAGGAAGAGTGTGTTTCGGCAACGGCTCCATATCTGTTTGTTGAAGGAAAATTTATTGGCGGATACGATGAAATTAAGTTGCTGTTTGAAACAGAGAAGTTAGTTGGCGCTGTCCGTTAGCTGCCGCAGCGTCTCTTATGGTTCCAATATTGTTATCTTGTCATCGCTGATGTATTGTTGTATGTCAGAAACGGGTGATTGATGGTGATTCTTGATTTTGAGAAGCCTATTTTTGAGCTGGAAGCCAAGATAAAAGAATTGAAAAATTTGAATACTGGAGATCTCGGCATAATTGAGGATGTGAAGCGTCTTGAGAATAAGAAAAAAAAATTACTGAAGCAGGTGTACTCTAATCTATCGCCGTGGCAAAAAGTGTTGGTAGCACGCCATCAGGAACGCCCGCACGCTTCCGACTACATAAACGCATTGATAGAAGACTTTATACCATTAGCCGGAGACAGGCATTTTGGAGAAGATCTCGCCATTACGGCAGGCATCGGTAAATTTAAGGGCACTGCAGTTGCAATTCTTGGGCATGAAAAGGGAAAAGATACCGAAGATAGAATCAGACATAATTTCGGAATGCCTCATCCGGAAGGGTATAGAAAGGCGTTGCGAATCATGGATCTGGCCGATAGATTTAGGCTCCCGCTATTAACGTTTGTCGACACGGCGGGAGCGTATCCGGGGATCGGAGCTGAAGAACGCGGTCAGGCTGAGGCGATTGCAAGATGCATTGAGCGTTCTCTGCAATTCAAAAATCCGATTATCGCCACAATAATAGGCGAAGGTGGTTCTGGCGGAGCGGTTGCTTTGGCAGTCGCAAATGTAATCTTTATGCTTGAGCATTCTGTATATTCTGTTATTTCTCCTGAAGGGTGTGCCTCCATTTTATATCGTAATCCAGAAAAGGCGCGTGATGCAGCAGACGCTTTAAAACTTACGGCGCAGGACATGAAATGTTTTCGAGTGATAGACGAGGTCCTGGAGGAATCTTCTGGAGGAGCTCATCGCGACCCTATGTTTACCATTAAGTCGGTGGGAGAGAAAATAAAAGCGGCTTTGTTGGAGTTGTCCAATATAAAGGACCTGAAAGCTCATAGAAACCAAAAATTTTTAGACTTTTGCAGAAATTACAATTGATGGAGCACGTTGCCTTATGCCTAAAATAAATCTTAGAAAATACGAAACAGTCCTGAGCACCTTTGGAAATATTTTTGAATGGTATAGTTTCGCGCTGTTCATGCCGTTTTTACCAGTGCTTTCTAAGCAGTTTTTCCCGATGGAAAATGCTGTTTTTGCGAGATTGCTGACTTTTTTTGCTCTATCAATTGGATTATTTATGCGTCCGTTTGGAGCGATAATATTCGGCCCCATTGGCGATAAATTTGGGCGGCAGAAAGCCATATCGTTTTCAATTTTACTAATGGCTATTCCGACAATCTGCATCGGATTGCTTCCCAGTTATCATGATATTGGAATCGCATCTCCGGTTATTTTGATTTTTTTGCGCGCTTTGCAGGGAATATCGCTGGGCGGAGAGTACACAGCCGCCATGGTCCACTTGGTGGAACGCGCTCCAGCTAATCGACGTGGTTTTTATGGCAGCTGGTCAGATGGAGGTTCTCAAATCGGCGTATTGATAGGTGGACAGGCGCTGGTGATGCTATATAGTTTTTATGGAGAACATGAAATATACTCCTTCGCCTGGAGAGCGCCGTTTCTGCTGGCCATCGTACTCCTTCCATTTGCATTCATGGTTCCGAATCAAAATGGGCAATCCAAAAAGAAATTCAAGGAACCGCTTTTAAAAACTGTGCTCGAACATAAGAAAGAAGCCGGTTGCACAATTGCCATAACAGCATTCAGCGCGGTTGGATTTTATACGCTGTTTACGTTTTTACCATACTATTTAGTTTCCAATAATATACTCACTCTGAAGCAGGCCACCCAGTGCAGCGTCGCCTCAAATATGCTGATAATAGTGTTTATTCTGTTTTTTGGATATTTATCTGATAAATTCAAACGAAAACCTTTCATGATTTTCGGTATTAGCGGAGTTTCTTTGGTCACACTGTTAATGTTTGTGTTGCAGAAGAACTCGTTTTCCTATTGGTTTGCTCTGCAGTTTCTATATGGGTTTTTTATGGGCGCATATTATTCCAGTAGAGCAGCCTTTTTTGCAGAAGCTTTTCCAACCAAAATTAGATGCACGGCAGTGTCTTTATCATTGAGTTTGGCGCAAGCAATATTCGGCGGCTTAACGCCGACTGTAATGAGCTTTTGCCAAGAATATTCAAATTTTTTAGCTGCTGTTCCTATACTTATAGTTGCCGCAATGGCGATATATGCCATATCGTTACTTGAAGATCGAACCGGCAAAGACTTGGTATAATCACGTGGGTTTCAGCGCCACATCTAACTTTGAGTCAGGAATTTAGATGCTGTCGCAGCGCTATGAATCCACTCGCGCGATTGTGACAACGACGACTCTTGCAGCGTTGTACTTCTTCAACATTTTGGAACATTCATTAACAGTAGATCCGGTTGTCAGCACGTCATCCACTAAAATTATGAATTTGCCTTCTATTAGCGAGACGTAATTTTCATCAATCTCAAACGATCCTCTGACATTTTTCAGGCGCTTCTCTCTGGTTAAGCCTTCCTGAGGCGCAGTGCGTTTAATTTTTTTTAAAATGCGCGGCTCGTAATGAATGCCGCTGAACTTTTGCAATTCTAATCCTAGTAGCTCAGATTGATTATATTGTCGTTTTAATCTTTTGAGAAAATGTATCGGAACTGGAACAATTACGTCTGCATTCGCTATGTCTGCGGCGCAAGCGCCATACATCCAGCGTCCAAATTTTTCGGCTATATGAGTTGCATCCCAATGCTTAAATTTTAATATCATATTTCTAGAAAAATCATCGTATTTAAACGCCGCAACGGCTTTATCAAAGTTAGGCTTTTTTCTCAGACATACCGGACATATTGCATCCAAATCTATCTCAAATGGAACTCCACAGATCTTACATTTGGGATCGGAAATCCATTCTATGCGTTTCCAGCAATTGAAGCATAAGCCTTCGCTGTCTACAAAATCTCCACAATTGCAGCAGGCTATGGGGAAACATATGTTTTTTATAATTTCCAAAGTTTTATTGATAAAACGCGCCATCTAATTCACAAAAACATTCGATGATACGCCATAGATAGGACGAAATAATTAATTCATGTTTAAGAAGTAGTGATTTTAAATAACAAATTTGGAAAATAAAAACTATTTTCATCAAAAATGTAAATAAATCGTTAACCATTATCAATTTACTCTAAAAAACATAAACATATTAGCGGAGCGAATGGAATGAAGAATTTTGTTCAATGGCATGAGGGAATGTTGCTTTCTCCGCATCATTTCCAACAATCTGACAGTCATATCCAGCATTTACTGAGTATTTTTGGATCGTCCAGCACAGCCTTTAGTTTTGGAGTTTACGAGCTAAAGGTAGATACTTCAGCGCTTTCTTCAGGCGTTGTGCGAATACTAAAAGCTAACGGGATTTTTCAGGACGGCTTGTATTTTGACTTTGACGCTGTCCATGATCAGCCTCTGGAAAAAAATTTAAGCGACTATTTTGCATCCAATAGTTCAGCCGTAAAGATCTATCTGGCAGTACCAGCTCGCAGATCCGGAGAAAATGAGTTGGACGGCGAGATGGCGCGCTACTATTCGGGAGAGATAAGCGGCGTCTGCGACGCAAATACCGGAGAAAATGCCATTAATATTCCGATTCTAAAACCAAAGTTAAAATTGTTGCTCCAGAGTGAAGTTGACGGCCGTTACGTGAGTTTCCCAATTTTTGAAGCTGAAAAATCCATGGACGGCGGCGTTGTCAGTACAAATTTTATTCCACCATTTATCGCTTTGGATGAACATTCAAAGATTTTAGAATTATGTAGAGAAATTGCTCAGGCCATGAGAAACAAAGTATCATATTTTTCGGATAGAAAAGACAATTATTCAAGAACGGCTACGGACGAATCCATGGCAAGTCTACGACTGTTGATTCAAGCCGTTCTACCGCTGGAAGCGATCATTCGCATCAATGGAATTCAGCCATTTGAAGTTTACAAACACCTAATGGACGCGATTACAAAAATCATTTCCATTAATCCAATTCAACTTATTCCGCGACTCACTGTTTACGACCACAACGATCTATTTTTTACGTTTGACGGTCTGCTGCAGTGCGCTCGCGGCATTTTAAATCAACTGAAGCAGCAATATGAAATTGTTCACTTCGAGAAAGAAGGATCCGTTTTTAAACTGCAAATCAAAAAAGAATGGTTGGGAAAGGAAGAAATCGCCATAGGCGTGCAGAAAACCTTTGCTATGTCGAACGACGATATGCTTGCCTGGGTAAATGGAATGCAGATCGCGAGCGAATCTATGCTAACTGCAATTCGAGATAAACGAGTTCTGGGAGCAGAACGTAAAATACTGGAGCGCGGCGCCTACATAACGCAGCCAAACGGCATGATAATTCTCGCCGTAAAAACGAAAACCGCCTACATCAAACCGTCAGAAAAGCTATGCGTACTCAACAGTTCTCAAAACGTCACACCTGAATACGTTGTACTGTACGCAGAATAATGCCTCTATGAAATTTATCCGAAAAAGCGCAAAGGCCTCCGCGAAAAGGCGAAGGCCCCGATGAAACAACTGAAAAACCGAGTCTAGAACCCGTAGTCTCCCATTCCTCCGCCTCCGTGCATCGGCGGCTCCGGCTGCTTCTTCTCTGGTTTTTCGGCTACCATACATTCCGTTGTTGCCATCAAACTAGCGACGGAAGCTGCGCTTTGAAGGGCGATTCTCACAACTTTTACCGGATCAATGATTCCGCTCTTGAGCATATCAGTATATTCGCCTTTCCTCGCGTCAAAGCCATAGTTGAAACTGTCGTTCTCTAAAATTTTTCCAACCACCAGCGACGCATCCATACCTGCGTTATCAACAATCTGACGAGCTGGAGCCTGAATTGCTTTTTTGAGAATTTCGATACCCAAACGCTCATCTTCAGTCTTGTGATGGATGTTCGAGAGCACTTTTGTGGCTCTCAGCAACGCTATGCCTCCGCCAGGAACTATGCCCTCTGCAACGGCAGCTCTAGTAGCATTGATGGCGTCTTCGACGCGATCTTTACGCTCCTTAACCTCCAACTCAGTAGCTCCGCCTACTCTGATTACCGCAACGCCGCCGGATAGCTTCGCCAACCTTTCCTGCAACTTTTCGCGATCATAGTCGGAAGTACTGTCTTCAATTTGCCTCTTGATTTGGTGGCAGCGAGCATCTATGTCCTGTTTAGCTCCAGCACCATCGACAATGGTGGTGTTGTCTTTATCTATGAGGATCCTTTTGGCATTTCCCAGCATACTGACGTCGACGGAATCCAATTTTGTGCCCAAATCCTCGCTGATAACCTGTCCATTGGTAAGAATCGCGATATCTTCCAACATCGCCTTTCTCCGATCGCCAAAGCCAGGAGCCTTCACTGCTGCAACTTTCAATCCGCCGCGCAACTTGTTGACCACCAAGGTAGCTAGAGCTTCTCCTTCGACGTCTTCCGCAATAATCAGCAACGACCTTCCGGATTGCACCACTTTTTCAAGGATTGGCAGCATCGGCTGCAGCACCGACAACTTCTTCTCATGAATAAGGATCAACGGATTTTCCAGTTCGCAGGTCATTTTCTCGGCATTGGTCACAAAATACGGCGAACTATAGCCGCGATCGAACTGCATACCTTCCACAACTTCCAACTCGGTGCTGAGAGATTTAGCTTCCTCAACGGTAATCACACCCTCTTTCCCGACTTTTTCGAAAGCCTGCGCAAGCATCTTACCAACGGAATCATCTCCATTGGCCGAAATCGTGCCTATTTGCGAGATTTCATCATTGGTGGAAATTTTCTTGGAAACGCTCTTGAGCATTTCGGCAATGGCTTCCACACCAGAATCAATGCCTCGTTTCAGATCGATGGGATTCACGCCTGAAGCAACTACCTTTAGCGCTTCCTTGACTATAGCCTGCGTCAAGACAGTGGCTGTTGTAGTTCCATCTCCGGCAAGATCATTGGCCTTGCTGGCCGCTTCCTTAACCATCTGAGCGCCCATATTTTCGAATTTATCGGATAGTTCTATCTCTTTAGCAACAGTAACGCCGTCCTTAGTAATTTTTGGAGAACCAAAACTCCGCTGAATTACCACGTTGCGTCCCTTAGGCCCCAGAGTAACCTTTACGGCGCTGGCTAGCACGTCGATCCCCTGCAGCATTTTGTTGCGAGCTTCAACCGAAAACTTTACTTCCTTCGCAGTCATTTTTACCTCCCTATTTATTGATAATACCTAAAATATCAGACTCTTTGAGGATAGTATATTCCTCTCCGTCTATTTTTACTTCATTGCCTCCCCATTTGGCGAATAGCACGCGGTCTCCAACTTTCACCTCCAGCTGATGCAATGTTCCCTTGTCATCGCGTACTCCGGCGCCAACGGCTAGTACCTCGCCTTCCATGGGCTTTTCCTTTGCCGTATCCGGAATAATGATACCTCCAGGCGATTTCGCTTCCTGATCAACCCTTCTCACCAGAACTCTGTCCTTTAGGGGTACAAAATTTATTGTCTTAGACATGCTTTAGCTCCATAATTTGTTAAAAACATAAAACTTGCCATCGAAAGGCGGCGCGATGATAGCAACTAACCGATACTAATTCAATATGGTTAATAAAAAAATCATCCAAAGATGTAAAAATTACCAGATGTTAATGTTTTATTAATCTTCGGCGTGTAGTATATTGACTATAGTTTTAGGAGATAATTGTTATGGATAAGATGAATTTCATTACTTCTGCAGCGCTTTCTTTGTCGCTATTGGGCGTAGTTTCCTGCGAGCAAGAATCGCCGAAAGAAGAAGCGAGCGCCGAGCAGGCAGTCCCTGCTCCTGCGGAGCAAGCTCCGGCTACAGAAAAGCCTGCCGAAGCAGCGGCCGCTGACAAGCAAACTACGGAAGCTGCTCCCGTGAAAACCGAAAAAGATGATGGAGCGGAAGCTGCAACGACCGATCAACCAGAAAAAAAATCTGAGTCGGCGAACGAGGCAAAATCTGAAGACGAAAAGCCTGCAGCCGGGTCTGACAATGCTGGCAAGACTGACGAAGCTGCTGGTTCAAGCGAAGGAAAAACTGACGAAGCGGCTGCCTCAAGCGAGGAAAAGGCTGACGAAGCAGCTGCCTCAAGCGAGGAAAAGGCTGACGAGAGCTCTAAAGAATCTAGCGAAGAGCCTCCAGCTCCCGATGAGAACTAACGACGACGCAGTGTGCGGGTTTTTT
>JAISOD010000034.1 GCA_031275895.1 Holosporaceae bacterium
ATTATCGGTACTAATTCTGACGCCGAGCAGTTCTTTACTATTTGCGTATATACTTTATCGTCTCGCTTTTTCATGCCGAATACCTTAGTTTTTCCAAATGCTCCGCGACCTCTCTTGCCACGAACTCTTTTGTCTCCGAAGTAACTAACCATGTTCGGATATAATTTTTCGCACCCTAGAGCTTCTCAAACTCGAGAGTCAAAAATTGGCGGAATCTTATAAACGAACATGGTTATTAACTAGTTCTAGCAAAGATGCGTCCGCCATAAAAGTAGTTCGAGACGCTTTATGCAGCGAAAGATGTGAATTGCTTCATCTGCGAGGAAAATCTTCATTTTTGGGTATGCTTAAAATGTTTTCGGCACACTGATACATATCTATCATTGCCTCCGATTTCTATCTGCTTTCCGGTTGTAACTTTATTTCCACTAACGTCTACGCGCATGTTCATGACGGCCTTTCTGCCGCAATGGCAAACTGTTTTGAGTTCGATCAGTACATCTGCGATGGCCAGCAGTCTCTCGCTGCCTTCAAAGGTATTGCCCTGAAAATCCGTCCTTAATCCATAGGTCAGGACAGGTATATTTAGCAGATCCACCACCTCGCCAAGCTGATCAACCTGCGCTCTGGTCAGGAATTGAGCCTCGTCCACCAGGATACATGCGGCGCTTTTCGCTCCTTTTACATAGGAAAAAAAATCAAAATTTCGATCAAAGGTGACAGCCTGTTTAGACAGTCCAATGCGCGACGTAATTACTCCCTGGCCATATCTTGTGTCCAGAGCATTGCTAAATAGCAAGGCCGTCATGTTTTTTTCACTGTAATTGTGCTCTGTTTGCAGTAGAGACGTGGTCTTGCCGGCATTCATTGCGGAATAATAGAAGTAAAGACTCGCCACAAGAATCTCCGCATCAACCGAGATCGACAGGCCCAGAAGTTACAACGACAGACCTGCTGCAAGGTTACATTTTTTTTGAAGAATTTTCTAGACTCTGCTATCGTGCCAACCTGCGTTCTGGTTTTATTCTCTGAAGGACTGATCCGGTGAAATTAGCTAGATCTCTTGCGTTTGCGGCGTATGTGGGCGCTCTTTTTTGCGAAGCTCGCGCAGAATGGCGGCTTATACGTGATGCGGAAATAGAAGAGACTCTCAACAAAATAGCTGGTTCAATTTTCCATGTAGCTGGTCTTCGTTCAGAATTCGCGAGAGTCTATGTGCTGCACTCTGAAACCATTAACGCCTTCACCATCGGAGGCGGATACATATTTGTAACATCTGGATTACTCCTGCGTTTTGAAAATTTGTTGCATTTGATCGGCGTTCTATGTCACGAAGCTGGACATATTGCCGCCGGACATGTGGAACGACACGCTTACCTTTTGCAGCAACGTTCTAATAATTTTATGATTGCTATGCTGGCAAGTATTTTGGGAATGTCTCTGGCAGGATCGCCGGATGCGATCGCGCTGTTACTTGGTTATGGATTGACGGATGAAAGATTTTATCTGAAATTTTCCAGAGGGGAAGAGTTGGCGGCTGATGCTCTGGCAGCATCCTATTTAAAAAAATTAGGCTACGATGTGGATGCTCTTATTGGAGCGTTGCAAATTTTTCAGCGCATGGATATTTTAAACGGCGGCGTCAACCTTCCGATCTATGTTTTAACCCACCCAAAAATTAACGATAGAATAGCCGCTCTGTATAGATATTCAAAATTCATGAAATATGAGCCAGATGAAGCTACTTCTCGCAAATATAAGCGCATTCTAATAAAACTGCGCGCCCATCTTGCCCAAAAAAACCAATTTGCCGAAATTCCGAAAGACGATTATTCCAAAGCAATTTACCATCATCACAGCGGGAAATCATCGGAGGCCATAATTTTACTGCGCAATCTGGTGAGAAAAAATCCCGACGACATTTACTATAAGGAAGCTCTTGCCCAAGTTCTCTACGAATCCGGCGACTTGAAAGAATCCATCAAAATGTATAAACAGATATACAGCAATAATATCAATATATTAATTAAAATAGATTACGCAAACGCACTCATAGAAGCTAACCAGGATATTGATGAAGCGATAAAAATTCTGGAATCTGCAAAATATTCGACGCATTTGGATAGCGACGTCTTTAGATCGCTAGCCAAAGCGTACGGCAAGAAGAAAAAAGAAGGATTAGCCTTCCTCATGTTAGCCCAGGAACAAATCATGCTGCAAAATTATGCCGCGGCGCACGAACTGCTAACTAACAGCCTTGATAAAATGAACAAAAAAATCGATTCGTCCCATTTCAAAAAAGCGAAATATCTTAAGGAATTACTGGAGAGAGATTACGGTCAGCAAAAATAACCATTTCATCTTTCTGGCGGACTTTATGCTGTAAAAATAGACGCCAAAATTGTTGTGTTTTCCGGTTAGCATTTATATACTGCGTACCAGGTAGTTTAGGTGGGGTGTAGGATGAAATTTTCTTTTTCCGGTCGTCACATGGAGATCGGCGACGCTCTGACGAAGCGCGCAAAGGAAGCCTTCTCGTCGCTCGCCGTCAAGTATGAAATCACATTCATAGAAGCGGGCGTTGTGATGAAGAAAGAAGGATATTTGTTCCATTGCGATATTTCTGTGAAGACGTCTTCCGGAGAAGCTCATCATGCTAGCGGCGATGCTGACGAGCCATATGCATGCTTCGACAAAGGATTACAGAAGATAGACCAACAAGTACGGAAGAAAAAGAAGACATGCCGCTGCTCCTGCAAAAGCAGTGCGCATAATTCTGCTATGTGAGGGCGAAAGAGGACGCGATCGTCGAGGCTACCGCAATTAAATCGGCGGCGCGCCGCACCTTTTCGCTCGTTTTCAATGTGAAAAGATGCGGCTTTTTATAGAACTTCAACGTTATTGTTCGAGAATTACTACTTTTTCAGAGACACCAAAAGAGCGTCCAAATTAGATGGCGTCGGCGTTGCCGGTCTAGGCGTGGTAAACATCGTCTGATTATTGACGAGATTCTGTTCTGACGAAGTGGACGTCGTCTGACTTTTTGTCACAAAATCATAGCAGCCATCAATGATACTGTTGGCTAGATTGGTATTGGCGGCTCCGGATGATATAGCGCTGAGCACGATATTCTTTATCCCCATACCGTATTCGAGTAGCGCCTTTAGGTCCTGTCTATCAACTTTACCATCTCCATTCATGTCTAAACATTTGAAAAAACAACATCCTGCGGCCTTCGATTTCTGTTTTTCCAATTCTTCTGCATAGAGAGATAAGAAAACCACTATTTGGCTGATTTTTTCTTTATATTCTACTAATTTAGCATCGGAACTTTGCAGTTCGTCATACTTATTTTTTAGCTGCAAAAGATTTTGTATAAGTTCTTCCGGAGAAATCTGAGCTAGAGCTAGCGGCGTAGACTGTGATGTTGGGAGCAATTCACTAATCTGCTCATTTTCCTTCATAGCCGAGGCGTCTGTAAATAGTAGCGCTCCAATTGCCAATAAAGATATTTTTTTCATTTTATTCTCCTTGTTGTTAATAATTCTATTATGACAAACAAAAGTTAATTTTTTATTAATTTTATGTAAAAAATTAATTTTTTGTACATTTTTTTGTATAATGCAGAAAATTGTGGGCTCTTTGTCCTTTACTAATTATCAAATTTTCAAAAATTTACGCGCGGAATGTGTTATTGCTATCTTTTAAATGAGAAATGGTGTATTTTTCGGCCGAGCAAGTTACCGGGTGCGAATTATGTTCAAAAAAATGCCAGTTATACTTATAATGACAACCGTTGTGGCGGTTTTGCTAAATCCAATCATACCAAACGATCTAAAACGCGTGATTTATGCCATAAGTCTCACGCTGAAGTCGGTGGTGTTGTTTCTATTGCCGCTCATCATTTTTGGTCTACTTTTTAAAACGTTTGTGAAATTATCGGATCAGGCTGGACGTATTATCTTATTGATTTTTGGTTGTTTATGTACATCGAACTTTTTAAACATATTTGTCACCCGCTATATCGGAGGACTTTTATATCATATGGACTTCGATTTCGGCCAACCCATTGAGGGCGCGCATTCGTTGGAACCGTATTTTTTGCTCGCCATACCTAATCTGATAAAGAATGATTTTGCCCTTTTTGGCGGAATTGCATCCGGCATAGTTTTTGCTCGTATTAATAGAACTTTTGCTCTAAACATTTCAGAAAAAATAGATATTGCTGTTAAAAAGCTTTTTAGCGTCGTATCGTTTTTGATTCCACTGTTCATCATAGGGTTCGTCATAAAATGCATTTCTGAGGGGACGCTGACTTCCATTGTGAAAAACTATTCGCAGATTCTGTTGATTTATTTATCCTACGGGACCCTATATATATTGCTCCTATACTTCCTACTAAACAGATGCTCGCTCAAAGCTATGCTGTCGTCCCTTAGCAATATGACTCCTGCGCTTTTAACGGCCCTTAGCACCATGTCCAGCGCGATGAGCATGCCAGTTACAATTCTATCGGTTGAAAAAAATGTAAAAAATAAAGAATTGGGAAGCGGAGTGATTTCGACCACCGCAAATATTCATACTTTGGGAGATTGTCTCTGCATACCATTGATCGCCTATGCTCTATTGAAGAGCAACGGATTCCCAGAACCTTCAGCGTACTCGTATTTTGTTTTCACCATATTTTTCGTAATAACGAAATTTTCCGCTGTCGCCATTCCAGCCGGCGAAATTATCATAATGACGCCAATATTGGAAAAATATCTTGAATTTACGCCGGAAATGTCAACTCTTATCATAGCAATATACGTGATTTTCGATCCGTTTGTGACGGGATTTAACGTGCTAGGAAACGGAGCGCTGGCTCAATTAATAGATAGGTTGAACTGCCGTCGTAGATCAAATATGAATGAAAAAGTTCTAGATCACAATAAATAACGCTCTAAAAGTAGTTTTTTAGCTTTATTCAAAGTTTTCGTTTTTTTATTAAGAATTTTCTTTAAAATCTTAATAAACTTTTAGTAAACTTCATATACTGTGTCGAATATAAAGCTGCGTGAATGTTTCTTTTGTAGTTTCTATGTAGGGAGGTAGTTGTGAGAGTTTTATTAATAGAAGACGATATGCCGACGGCAAAGGGGATTGAAACTCTGTTGAAAAAAGAGGGCGTAATCGTCGATACAACAAGCTTCGGTCAATATGGACTGGAGGTTGGGAAAATCTATGATTACGACGGCATTGTGCTGGACCTAATGCTTCCGGATATAGACGGCGTAGAGGTTATTAAAAAACTGAGGTCGTCCAACATAAAGACTCCAGTGATAGTACTGTCCGGCTTGTCGGAATGTAAGGACAAAGTCAACTGTTTGGACGTAGGAGCAGACGACTATGTCACGAAGCCGTTTGATGGCAAGGAATTGGTTTCAAGAATTCAGGCCGTCATTAGGAGATCCAAAGGGCATGCCGAATCAATCATTAAGATTGGTCGTATGAAGGTGGATCTTCAAAGTCGTCGCGTGGAGATCGATGGAAAGGCGTTACATCTTACAGGAAAGGAATACTCTATATTGGAACTCCTTTGCCTGAGGAAAGGAGCAACTTTAACCAAAGATATGTTCCTGAATCATCTCTATGGCGGCATGGACGAACCAGAATTGAAAATAATAGACGTATTCGTTTGCAAATTAAGAAAAAAGCTCATGGATATGTTGGATGGGGAGTGCTACATAGAGACCATATGGGGTAGAGGATATACCATAAAGGATGTGGACGCTCAATCCAACGATAAAGCTGCGAATACTTTTCAGGAATTTAACGGCACTCCGGACGTTTCAAACGCCGTATGATCTGAATTGGTAATTTTCAGGCGAAAACGCCGTTTTCCAGCTGATGTTTTGCCACAAAAAACTTCATGTGGTCTTCGACGTTGTGTACGCGCAGGCAATCGGCAGTATGGCTGATAAAATCCGAGACGGCCAATGTTTCGGCATCGCGATCCACTGCGGTAGCGTTGGAAAAGAATGAAATGAAAGATTTTCTTGAGTGTGCGTACAAAATTTCGCAGCCGAGCTCTTTTATTTTTCCTAGATTTTTTGTGATTTCCAGGCTCTGTAATTTAGTCTTTTGAAATCCTATTCCAGGATCCAGGATAATGTTTTTTCTAATCATTCCCAAACTTTCCAGGTATTTTATTCGCTTTTCCAGCCATGAAATATCCGTTCCCTGAAGCATAACAACGAGTTTGATTCCGCAGTCGGCTATCAGTTTTATAGTTTCGTTACTCAGCCTGGAATTCTGGTCATTTATACATTTTAGGCGGCTTTTTTTCATGGCGTATTTCACGACTTCGTCAAAATATGAATCCAGACTGATATAATCCATTGTTCCGCAATGTTCCAATACCGGCGCTAGACGTGAAATTTCCTCTTTAGGAGAAATCTCGACGTAGTTTGGTCTGGTGGACTGAGCTCCCAAATCTACTAGGCGCGCGCCGCTTTGGCGCAGGGCTTCTATGCGAGCCACGGCGTCATTCGGATCGAAAAATTTGCCGCCGTCGGAAAAAGAATCCGGAGTTACGTTGACAATGCCGACAAGTTTTGGCTTTAACACAAAATAATTCATCGCCGAGAATTTTTCCATATTCAAGCGAACGCTATGGGAAACCTGGCAGCCTAAATTTAGTAGAAGATATTGCCAAAAATCTCGATTTTCAATTTCTTTATGGGGGATTGATAATTTCGGTTCCCTAATAACAAGATCATGGTAGGCGACTATGTCGACGTCGATAATTCTTGGAGACCAGAGAGGACTATCAAGCGATCTTCCCATTTCCATTTCGATATTTTTTAGAGACGAAAGCAACTCAGTCGGATTTAGGGATGTATTTCCGGCGACCATCATATTCAGATATGGCAAATTCCAACCGGATGGAGCTAGGGAAGGCAAAATGGCAGCAGTTTCCAGTACAAGCGAGAAATTTTTTACGTCAAAAAACAAAGATATTCGAGAAATCGCTGTTTCGATGTTTTCCCATCTGTTGCCCAGATTGCTTCCGAAGGCCAAATATATCACGCTTCACCAATCCGAGTAGCAAAAGGACACGCTTTCTACGCTTTTTATTGGAGGAGCAGGTTTTATAACTTCAACTCGTTTTAAAATGTTATCGTTTTTTAGGAAAATAGAAATCTCTTCATACAAGAACTGCGCAACTTTTTCAATTAAATTAAATTTGCGGTCTTTCAATTTACTCTCGACTAGCCCGACGAGTTCCGAATAGCAAACGGTATCTGCGAGATTATCGCTACGGCAGGCATCATTTTTCTCCTGAAAACGTAGGCTAACATTTAGGATAACTTTACGCTTCTCAAACTTTTCTAAAACGTCGTTGCCGAGAACGAAATAGGTTTGATGACGGTTTATATCAAGCTGTTTGACGGTCACATTCAGGCCTATTTTAATAATTTTTCCAATTGCATTATCTCGTCGATTTGTTTCAGAGATTCATTTCTACACGCCGAAGCCGCCTGTTTAGAAACGGCGCGCAATTTTTTTTCATTGGAGAAAAAATCCGCGCAAATTTTTACGATTTCGCCAACGTCTTTCACTTCGAAGGCCACCTTTTTTTCCCTAAGGAAATCGCGTACTTCCAGGGCGTTATCCATAAATGGCCCATGCAGAACAGGTTTCCCAAGGGCTACGGGCTCGTAGATGTTATGACCGCCCACCGGCGTTAGCGAACCGCCGACGAAACACAGATCCGCCAGCCTAAAGAACGTTCCCACCTCTCCAAACGTATCGACGCAGAAAATTTCGCTTTTCGTTGGAGAGTCGTCAATGATCTCAGATCGCAAAGAAAAATTCAGGCCTTGCTTTTTTAAAAGCGCGCAAATATTTTTAACTCTAGCCGTGTGTCTGGGTATGATGACGGTAACTAGATCGAAATTGTTTTTTAATTTTTTATGGGCGTCGATTATTATATCTTCTTCTCCCTCGTGCGTGCTTGCAGCCACAAGGACTTTTTTCCGGGAGCATATCTTTTTAAACTTACTCAGCAGCGGTTCGTTGCAGGGGAGCAGCGCATTGGCGTATTTTAGATTATCTATGCGTCTAGTGTTATTCGGAGAAAAGAAGGCGTATCTTTCTCTATCTATTTCCGATTGCGCCAAGATGCAGTTAAATTTTTCTAATATGGAAGTAAAAAAGCCTTTAAACAATTTCCAGCGTCTGAAAGAGCGAGGAGATAGCCTTGCGCTCAGGAGAAAAATAGGTATCCTGCGATTGTGTAACATATGAACGGCATTTGGCCATATTTCAGATTCGAGAAAAATAGCCGCGTCGACCTTCCAATAGTCGAGAAACCTCTTAACCCAGAACTGGTTGTCTGCCACTGAAAATTGATGACAGCAATTGTCGATGGAAGTAATTTTAGAGGCTAGAACATCGGCGGAAGTTACGGTAATGGTCGTCAGCAGAACGTTTACGTCAGTGAATTGCTTCTTCAGATGTCTGATGAATGTCAACGCGGCAAGAGATTCGCCGACGCTGGCTGCGTGAACCCAAACTAACTTTCCGCTTCGCCTTTGGGCCGTTGCTATTCCAAAGTGATTTTTTACGCTTTCTATCCTATCTTTTCCATATAAGCATCTGGCATAAAAGTATATTCTCAAAAATGGAGCCAATGCAAAGGATAGTATTTTATAAAGTCTATACATTCGCTAAAACCTCAAAAGCTTTACGGGAAGCTGCGTTAATCTCTGATTCCACATATTCAATCGCCTCTTTCTCTTGCATATTTTTCAATTTTGCCGGAACTATTGGCTGTCCCCAAACCATGACTCCGCGATTAAACGGCCAAGCCCAGACGAATTTATCCCAAGAATCAAATCGAAAATACCTTTTTACGCAAAAACTGAACGGTAAGATATCGGCGTTTGTGAATTTGGAAATAGTTACGGCTCCTGGCGCAAGTTTATGTCTTGGTCCTCTAGGACCGTCAGGAATTATGGCCACA
>JAISOD010000060.1 GCA_031275895.1 Holosporaceae bacterium
ATTGCAAAAATTATGGCAAAGGCCAGCAGCACGTCCTCAAAATTATTGCCCGATATTCCAAATGCGCAGGATAATAGATATAAACCTAGTAAAAACAGAACGTATTCGTTTTCTATGCGAAAGAAAAGAAAATCATTTGCGCTGATTATCAATAAGATCACGCCGAATATTAGCCAAATAACCACAATCAATCCTCTTTTCCGACGACACTAATTGATGAGTGGTAAAAATTACGTTAATTGCAGCAGCTACGATGAAAAATTACTTTGTTTTGGCTCAAAGATGCGTTAAACTTAAAACAGAGCGCAGGTGATGGAGTAGTTTTGTGGCGCCTATGTTTTCTTTTGGAAAGTCGTTGTACGAAATAAAATTAATGGGGTTGCTCCAGGAAAAGTTTTTTAAAACGGCTCGCAGAAATAAAGTTTTAGCCCAATGGGCCGGAGGGAGGTTGGGTTATAAAGACGCCGCGTTCAGCGGCTATGTGCGGCGGAAATTCCTTGCCTATTTGCTTAATCCCAACGACGAAAAGATGGTTTCCAGCATTTTAAACGACTTCAAGAGAGAAAATATCGCCATGAGCGAGGAAGTAATCAAGAAAAAAATTCAGGCCATTGAATCGAGAGTTAAAACTAAGGCAGATTTGGGAAATGTCGATTAATCTGTCTTTGGAAGATTCGATTGCCGTCGTAACCATGGATAATCCATCCAAATTGAACGTTCTGTCCGACGCTACGATGAACGAGCTTCATGAAAAATTGTTCGATATCGAACGGCGAGCATCCGTGTTGATTCTTGCCGGCAGCGGAAAGGCGTTTGCGGCTGGCGTGGACGTTGCGGAGATCGATTCTCGTTCATATGAGGTCGCCCATATGGAAGATTTTATAAACAGTCGTTGGGAAAGGGTTTTTAACCTGCAGATTCCCGTGATAGCGGCTGTTTCCGGATATGCTCTCGGAGGAGGATTCGAATTGGCGCTGATGTGCGATATCATTGTCGCTTCTAGAAAGGCGGTTTTTGGCTTTCCGGAAGTAAATCTTGGAATTATGCCTGGTATGGGAGGCACTCAGCTGCTTACAGCTATTGTCGGCCCCAAAGTTGCCAGCGAAATAATTATGACCGGAGAATTTTTTTCAGCTGCAAGGGCGCTGGAGTTGAACATCGTGTCCCAAATTACCGAAGACGACAAATTGATGGAAACGGCCGTGAGATTGGCGAAAAAAATCGCTCAAAAATCTTCCATGAGCACGAGATTAATAAAGGAAGCCATCAGAGCCGCTCAGAATCAGGGTTTGACTTCGGGAATGCGAATGGAGAGACTAATGTTTCGGTCCCTATTTTCTACGGATTCTAAGAAGAGTAGCGTTCGAGATTTCCTACGGAAGAAAAAACGTTAAATTACTGACCGCGATGTAGAGCTACGACGGCATAGCATCGTCAAATAGCCCAGGGCCGGGAGTAAAAATAATTGCGCTGCGAAAAAAGAAATTATCTCCATTTAAAGGCGTCCGCAGCGGCAGCATATAGAATCCGAACAATCTCCTAGGATTAGTTGAAACTTCCACATTGTCCGCATATTTGAATAGCGTATTCGTAAATTTACGTAGTTACCAGGGATGGGTTAACGCCCTCGCCCTGTATCTTTAGGCGATAGTGGTTGATTAAAGCCTTAAACTATCAAAATTATAAAAAAGCCGGCACGTCGCGTTAACAATAGGAAAAAAATCTACTTTATTTGCGGCGTCTTAACTTTTTTTTAGTATTTTTTAGTCAAAATTACGATCAATATTTGTGGAAAAGGAAAAAAAGAATGTACTCCTTCTATGAAAGCGCCTCTTATTTAATGGTTCCGGCAAGAAAATTCATGCAATCTATGAGAACTGCCCTGCGATCTAATCCTGAAGCTCTGGAGTTTGGGGCTCCGCGCTTATTGGAGGGATTAGCGGACATGTATGAACGCTCTACTAGAGCTATTACAAAACCAGAGTTCAACATTGACTCGGTTTTGGTAAATGGTGAAGACGTAGCCGTTTATCAAACGACGGTTATGAAACGTCCGTTCTGTAACTTGGTGCGTTTTACGAAAGAAAATCAGAAAAAAGAACCGAAAGTCTTGATAATAGCGCCTGTTTCCGGTCATTTCGCCACATTGCTGCGGGATACGGTCAAAAGAATGGTACCTGGGCACGAAGTTTATATCACCGATTGGAAAAGCGCTCGTGATGTGCCGGCAGCGGCAGGAAATTTCGGTTTAGACGAATATTTGACATATTTAATCGATTTCATGCGCCACATCGGCCCAAATACCCACGTCATGGCCGTATGTCAACCGGCTGTTCAAGTTATGGCTCTGGCGGCGATTATGGATGAAGGAGACGATCCTTGCATGCCGACCTCCATCATTCCCATGGGCGGTCCCATCGACCCTCGCGTGAAAAAAACTCAGGTAAACGAACTGGCGGAGAGCTATCCATTAAAGTGGTTCGAAAATAATTTCCTAACATTTGTTCCGGAAGGATATATCGGAGTCGGCAGACGCGTTTATCCTGGATTCATACAATTAACAGCTTTCATAAATATGAATCCAGACGCCCACTATAAAGCGCATATTCAATTTTTAGAGGACAAAATCCTAAACAATAAAGCTGGAATCGAGAAGCACACAACATTCTACGACGAATATCTATCGGTTCTCGATATGGACGACGTATATTATTTGGAAACGGTAGAGAAAATTTTCCAGACCTATGAATTGCCGCGCGGGGTAATGAAATATAAGGGACATACCATTGACCTCAAAGCCGTCAGACGCTGCGCTCTTCTAACAATCGAAGGAGAAAAGGACGATATTTCCGCTCCGGGGCAGAGTTTTGCAGCTCATGCTCTCTGTAAAAATTTGCCGGAAAAAATGCATGGACACCATCTGCAGCCGGGAGTTGGGCATTATGGCGTTTTTTCGGGTAGTAAGTGGAGATCACAGGTGGCTCCCAAAATAGAAGAGTTCATAAAAAAGTTTGATAAAGAAACGTGCAGCCCTCGCAAAGACTGATGTCTGATGACATCTCATCGTAGAGGACCACAAGCCTAATTCATAACTCGCGTTTTTATGGTATTCACATTTAACGCTAAGGAGATAAATTCTGCAGCCTATCCTCTAACTCCAGCATATCGGTCGGAAGGCTTGTTTCAAAGCGCATGAATTTTCCTGATCTGGGATGCGAAAATTTCAGAAAATAGGCATGAAGGGCCTGTCTGGGGAACTTATTGATATAATGGTAGATTTCCTGTGGAGAGGCATAGTTTTTTGTTTTGTAGAGCGAGTCGCCAATGAGCGCGTGTCCCATATGAGACATGTGTAGTCGGATTTGGTGCGTGCGCCCGGTTTTCAATTCGCATTCAACTTTAGAAGCAATTCCCGAGAATGTTTGAAGAGTTCTGTAGAGAGTGATCGCTGCTTTTCCTCTATCTCCGGAAACGCACATTTTCAATCTATTCTTTCTGTCGCGTGAAATGAGAGTTTCAATTTTCCCCTGAGGAAATCGCAAAATCGAATGGCAGAAACAGATGTACTTTCTAGTTATTGAATGCGTTGCAAATTGCCCGGCTAATTCAGTGTGAGTAAAGTCATTTTTCGCCACCACAAGTATTCCGCTGGTATCCTTATCGAGACGATGCACTATTCCTGGACGAAATTCGTCGCTCCCACTGGAAAGAGATTGTCCGCAATGGTGCGCTAGCCCGTTTACCAACGTATGCCTATAATTTCCAGCTCCGGGATGCACCACAATTCCTGCCGGTTTATCGATAACTAATAGATCTTCATCCTCATGCAAAATAGAGAAAGCCACAGTTGCATCAGGCGTTAAATCAGGTTTCGAGATGACAAGGTTATCATCGCAAAAGATCTTGTCTCCAGATTTGAGGCGATAATTTGGATCCAGCAATTGTTTATCATTGACTTGCACGCGTCCAGAAGATATCAAAAGTTGAATTTTACTGCGCGACATGCTGCCGATCTCAGAAGTCAGAAATTTATCAAGACGACTTCCGCATGAATTTTCAGTAATCAATAGCTCTAGGATAGTTTTTTCTCTTTCTTTGAGCGAAGCTTGCCGCGGCGAGAAGCGCTAATTTTTTCTACGTCTTCAGAAGTTGGCATTTGGAATTTTTGAGACAGAGCGCTAATGGCGCTTTTTTTCTGTTTTTCAATTTTTTCGCCACCCAGGATCCTTTTTATATCTTCGCCGCTCAGAGTTTCATGCTCCAGCAAACTTCCTGCCAGCAATTTAAGTTCCTTTGTGTGGTTTTTTAAAATTTTCTGCGCTCTGCTGTATGTTCTATCCATGATGGAGCGAACTTCCTCGTCTATTATTTGAGCGGTTACGTCGGAGATATTTTTACTTGTACCGTAGGAATGCCCCAAAAATATCTCTTGAGCGCCTTCGGTATAAGATAAAAATCCCAACTTGTCGCTCATTCCCCATTCCACTACCATTAGCCTGGCGATTTTTGTTGCCTGATCTATGTCAGACGAAGCTCCGGTAGTGATTTTTTCACGACCGAAAATCATTTCCTCCGCTATCCTGCCGCCGGCCGCTACTGATAGGTCAGCCTCTAGTTTTATCTGAGAAACTGAGATTCTATCCTTTTCCGGCAACCGCAAAACCATTCCCAACGCTCGTCCGCGAGGTATAATTGTTGCTTTGTGTATGGGATCAGATTCCGGGATACTCAAAGCCACAATGGCATGTCCGGCCTCATGGTAGGCAGTTAATTTCCGTTCATCTTCTGTCATTACCATAGAGCGGCGTTCTGTTCCCATCATCACCTTATCTTTGGCTTCTTCCAGCTCGTCCATGCCGACCACTCGCTTCCCTCGCCTCGCTGCAAGTAGAGCCGCTTCGTTGACTAAATTTGCGAGATCTGCTCCGGAAAATCCAGGAGTGCCGCGAGCTATTACCGTTGGATCGACGTCGGCGGACATGGGAACCTTTTTAAGATGAACCCGCAAAATCTTGTCCCTTCCATTTATGTCCGGAGCCGGAACAATCACCTGCCTATCAAACCTTCCGGGACGCAACAGGGCTGGATCCAACACATCCGGCCTATTGGTTGCTGAGATAATTATGACGCCATTATTTTCTTCGAATCCGTCCATTTCTACCAAAAGCTGATTTAGAGTTTGCTCTCGCTCATCATTTCCTCCGCCAAGACCGAAGCCGCGATGTCGTCCGACGGCGTCTATTTCATCGATAAATACGATGCATGGAGCGTGTTTTTTCCCCTGTTCGAACATGTCGCGCACACGGCTAGCGCCTACACCCACGAACATTTCAACGAATTCCGATCCTGAAATGCTAAAAAACGGCACGCCAGCTTCTCCGGCAATAGCTCTTGCAAGCAGAGTTTTTCCAGTTCCGGGAGGCCCCACCAACAGTACTCCCTTTGGGATTTTACCGCCTAATCTTATGAATTTGTTCGGATCCTTAAGAAAATCCACGATTTCTTCCAACTCGCTCTTGGCTTCGTCTATGCCAGCAACGTCGTTGAAGGTGATATTTCCAGCCTGCTTATTCAAAAGTTTAGCTTTTGACTTTCCAAAACCGAGAGCTCGATTTCCACCGGCCTGCATTTGACGTAGCGCAAAAAACCATATACCGCCCAGAATTAAAAGAGGCAACCAACTGAGAAATAAATGAAATAGAGAAGAATGTTCGTCGCTCGGAATGGCGGAAATTTTTACATTTTTCGCTAGAAGACGATTCACAAGCTCCGGATCTCGCGGATCATAGGTGGAGAATATTTTTCCATCCAACCTTACGCCCTCGATCGTTAGTCCGCGAATTACAACAGCTGAGACTTTTCCATTGTCAACATCTGATAAAAAATCTGAATAAGAAATATTGGAAATGTTTTCTTTTGAAACATTAAGGGCGTGGAATAGAATCAGCAAAAAACATCCAACAGCTATCCAAACCGTTAGATTTTTATAACTCTTTTTCATCGCTTCTCTCCGGGAAGATTACAGAAATATATCGAATAGGTTCATTTTATTAGCAAATCCGGACGGCCAATCAATGGAACCGCCGTGTATTCTATGACTTTGCTCTAGGTAAGGCAATCCAAAAAGAGTTTCTCCGGAAATATTGTGACGCCGTTGACGAAGCGCCGCAATGTGATCGTCTGTATCCGGATTTGGCGGCATTTTTTTCACATTTCTATTTTCTCGGAGCACAAGAATTTCGTGTTTTTTTACCTTTAACAGACATCTGCCAAGCGTGTTTATTTTTCCTTGGAGAATTTTAGTAAGAAGATCTTCGCTTATTGCCGTGGCATATTTTTTACCTCCAATACTCCAAATGATTCTCCTCAAAATTTCCCTTTGAGTCGCTTTTTCTTCCGCCAAGAATTGATCAAGTGGAATAATTGCATGACAGAACTGTGGAAACACACAGAATTGCCTCAAAAAAGCAACTGCTTTTACTTCTACTGCGTTACGCATTTCTCCCAATCGCATTATCTCGTCGGAAAGCGCAGATATTTTTTCCACTCCGTAGGAGGAAATTTTTTTTCGCCACAGGACGCGCTGAAACGTTTCATTATCATTCATGGGATCTTCTTTCCACGTTATTTTTTTACTGCGCAAGAAATTTTTGAGACAGTCTCGCGTAAAATACAACAGTGGACGCAGCAGTTTTATATCATCTGTTAATGAACGTATTCTACTAATTCCGGCCAATCCAATTTCCGAGCTTCCGCAATTTTTACGCATGGCAAATGTTTCCAGTTGATCGTTCCATGTATGTCCGACTAGCACGACGCCGATGGATTCCTTGGCGCAAAACTCTGAAATCAATCGATATCTGGCTTCTCGAGCTAAATTTTCAAGTTTTCCACGATCAATCTCGTCGCTTTTTGAATTCCAAGTCAGAACTTCGTGCTTTATTTGCATTGATTCGCAGATAGTTTGCACGAAAACAGCCTCATCCAGCGATTCTTTTCTTAATTTATGATCTACGGTGATGCAAAATACTTCCATTCCTCTTTTCTGCACCCAGCTGCGAGCAAGAAACAACAACGCTAGACTATCGGAACCTCCGGAAACGGCTACGCAGAGCTTCGGGAAAGTGGTCGCCCCATATGCATAATGCTTGCGATAAAAATCAAATAACTCGTTTAGATTTTTAGCAAAAAAGTCGTCAATCGACTGCTCGTCTACGAATTCGGAAACAATCCTACGATGCATTCTTGATTGTTTTTAGATCCTGAGACGCCTTTTGAGAGAAAGCCCCAGGATACTCGTCGACTATTTTTTCCAAAGTAGTTTTATATTTTTCCATGTCATTCAGATTCTTAAAACATAAAGCTAACTTATACAATGCAGCGGCAGACTTAGATCCCTTAGGATTGGTTTTGTAACTACCCATATACTCGAGAGCCGCATTTTCATAGTCTTTTTCAAGGAAAAGGCTCTCTCCAATATGGAACATCATCATACCGCAGTAGATATTTCCGGAATTTTTTGAAACAAAAGCTTTCAACAGTCTGCGCGCTTCTGTTGTATTTCCTTCTTCGATCAATTTTTCAGCGGTTTTTACAATCTCCTCGGGCGTCTTATTTGCGATGAGAAGTTCTGCTTCTTTAGCGGCAGCTTCCTCTTTTTCTCTTTGTAGTTGAGCGCCCTCTACGGCAGAGAATTTCTTCTCTAGGTCGATGATTTTTTTTTCCATTTCTTCGAGTTTTTTCTCTAATTCTTCAGTTTTTCCAGTTAGCATTCGATTAGATTCCGATATTTCTTCCAGCGAAGAATCAGCCGACGAATGTTGGTTGAGCAAGGCGCAGACAAAAGCTGCATAAAGTACTTTTTTCATAACAGACGCCATCCTTTAGCACCGTGAGAATCTATCATATTTTTAGACCTAATAACAACAGGCCAACTTTAACGTATTGTGCATCAAATAAGCCACCGTCATGGGTCCTACTCCATTTGGAACCTGCGTTATCGCTCCTGCGATCTCTGATACGTTGTCAAAATCAACGTCGCCAACGATTTTTTTGACGCCGTTTTCTTCAATCCTATTAACTCCAACATCAATGACTGTAGCTCCAGGCTTTACAAAATTCTGTTCCACAAAGCGCGGCTTCCCGACTGCGCTGATTAAAATATCAGCGGTTCTGCATATGCTCGTCAAATCCTGAGAATATGAATGGAGAGACGTTACGGTGCAATTGGCGTTCAATAGCAGCTGCAAAAGAGGACGGCCGACGATGGAAGATCTGCCAATAACCACCGCATGCAGTCCGGCAAGTCGATCGTGTACCGTACGTAAAAGATGCAGCACGCCGAGAGGTGTACAGGGGATCACGCCCGGTTCTCCAGAAAATAACCTTCCTTGATTAAGAGCTGTGAGGCCATCTACATCCTTATCCGGATGAATTAGGTTTACCAACTCTCGAAATCTAACATTTTTTGGCAACGGAGCTTGAAGCAATACGGCATGAACGCTACTGTTTTCGTTCAGTTTTTTTATTAAATCAGCAAGCTCGTTTTCCTTTACATCGCCATCAAATCTGTAAACCACCGAAGAGATCCCGACTGATTCGGCGAGCTTTTTCTTTTTGGATATATATACCTCGCTAGCCGGATCGTCGCTGGCATTGATTAAAGCAACGCAAGGCGTAGTTCCATTTTCTTTTATTTCACGAACTCTTTCTCTTATTTGCTCGCAAAACTCATCGGCGATTTTTCGTCCATTGATTATTTTTGCCATTCTGAGCCCTTCATGAAGCCTAACAGAATCTTAAAAGAATACGATTTATTATGTTCTCGCAAAGAGTCAAAAGCAAAATGAGTATTACCGGCGAAATATCCAGCGTTCCAATGCCAATCGGCGTCCACTTTCTTATCGGCTTGAGCATAAAGCCAGATAGTCTTGAGACGGCCTCAATGACGGCATAAACAAATCTGTTGTGAACGTTAAAAATATCGGCGGCTATCAGCCAACTCAACACAACGTCAGTAACCGTAATCATTATCGCAATTCCGATTACCGTCTTAATTAAAAGTAACGTCGGCACAAGGAAAATATCCATCTACGCCTCCATTTCAATTGGTTCTACGCTTATTACGCCATTTTTATCAGATGATATTTGATTTATTCTCAATTGCACTGATTCAAGTATTTTATCGCAGTGCTTTTTCAAAAGAGTTCCACGTTCATATAGATCTACAGAAACTTTCAAAGAGGATTTGCCCTCCTCCAGAATTTTTACTATCTCTTCCAGTTCGTGAAGAGCATCCTCAAACTCCATCTTATCGATATCTCTAGGATCGCAGGCTATGGTCATGTTATTTTCTTTCATCAATTATGCTATAAAATACACGCATGTTAGGCTATAAAACAATGGGTAACGATAAAAAAAAAGGTACAGTTAACTCAATTTTCGGAGAAGAAGCGTCGTTTGTTTTGGATTTAATTGAAAAAAGCGGGCAGGAAGCGCGCCTTGTCGGCGGAGCTGTTCGCAATTTCCTTCTAAAGACTGACATTTCGGACGTCGATATTGCAACCACCGCCTCGCCCTATGAAATTACCGATCTTTTCTCAAAAAACGAGATTTTAGTTGTTCCAATCGGAATCGAGCATGGAACAGTTTTAATTTCCATTGGCAATAAATCCTATGAAATAACCACTCTACGCGAAGATGTTCAGACCTTCGGTCGCCGCGCTAAGGTAAATTTTACAAAATCCTTTGAAATGGATTCGCGTCGCCGCGATTTCACCATTAACGCCCTATACATGGACAAAAGCGGCGAAATTTTTGATTACCATTCCGGAATTGGCGATCTGGAGGCAAAAAACATCAAATTTATCGGCGATCCATATGTGAGGATCACAGAGGATTACCTTAGAATCCTCAGATATTTTCGCTTTCTGGCCTATTACGGGGAATATAAGCCTAATCCGGAATATCTGGCGCTAATTAACGATCTAAAATCTAATCTTTCTCTTCTTTCCAGCGAGAGAATTTTGGGAGAGTTGTTGAAAATTTTCGCCATTCCCGATTCCTACAAAATTGTTCCGCTAATGTGGGAGGTTTTGAACGAATTGTTTAATTTGAAACTGGATCCGCTTGAAATCTGCAAAAAATTAGGCATATATGCAACCTTGTCCGCAGAAGAACGTCTAGGATTTTTCTTGAAATTTTCCGCGCTTTCCCATTCCGAGCTGTTCAAAAGGTACAATCTACCAAAAAGCATCAAGGAAATTATTCAATTGCCGGAAATCAGTTTGTCCGATATATTTCTTGCTCTAAAGCGCGCCAAAAAAACGTCAAGAAAATTTTACGCCAAGTATTCGATTGTGAAATCGTATGCGGAAGGCCTTCTCAATGAAACAGAAGCAAAAACTACTCTGCAGAATCTGCTGGATTTTTGCGAATCCGAATATGCGGACTTCAATTTAAGGGCAGAACATCTGCGGACCAACAATCTTTCTGATCGCGAATTGAAACGCGTCATGATGGCGACTAGAAAATTCTGGATGGAATCGTCCCATGTCTCAGTCAACGAATGCAGAAACTACGCCGTCGATTGCATCAAAAACTAGCCGCCGTTGAGTATCTGTGCGAAATATTTTTTTTACTCTCCGTTCTTTACCAATTTTTCATAAAATCGATTGTAGATTGGTTTTTGGGAGGATTTTTATTCATGAAAATTCTTGTGGTTGGCGAAAAATTAGAAAATTCGCTATTTGAAATCGTAAGGATAGCAAAGAGCGCTAATTGCGATACCATGTTTTTCAAAAAGGATATTAAAACGGCCATTGCAAGCGATGATCTGATCGTCATAGATAGCGATCTTGTTGCTACGCTTCCAAAAGAGATTGATAATACCGTGATTTCCGTAGTTAATTCTCCCAATTATCGGACGTCGTTGAAGCATGAGAGAAGCATAAGTCTTTCTTCCATAAGATCCCTGGAGCAGATGATCAAAAACTCGGAAAACGCATCGGAGCCAATCGCAGTTGACCCCGCCAGTCGACGAATTTTTCAAATCGCAGATAAGGTGGCGTCCAGCGATGCAACTATCTTAATTACTGGAGAAACAGGCGTCGGTAAAGAAGTGTTAGCCAAGTATATTCATCGGAAAAGCAACAGATCGCAGCGGAAATATGTGGCCATAAATTGCGCGGCCATTCCCGATACGTTGCTGGAATCGGAATTATTCGGCCATGAAAAAGGCTCGTTTACGGGCGCGATTCAGCGGCGCATTGGGAAATTCGAGGAAGCGGACCGCGGAACCGTGCTACTGGACGAAGTAAGCGAGATGTCTCTGCATCTCCAGGCGAAACTTCTGCGGGTAATCCAGGAGAAGGAAATTTCCCGCATTGGCGGCAGTTCCGTAAAAGTAGATACAAGAATCATAGCAACCAGCAACAGAGATCTATCGCGGGCCGTGCAGGACGGAATTCTGCGAGAAGATCTTTTCTACAGATTAAACGTCGTGCCAATTGAAATACCAAGATTGAACGATCGTCCCCTGGATATTGAACCGCTAGCCATTTCTTTTTGCAGAAAATACTCCCCTGAAGGAAAAACCCTATCCGGACGCTTTATGCGCTCGTTAAAAAATTACCAATGGAAAGGCAACATTCGCGAGCTGGAAAATATAATACAACGGGCCGTACTATTTTCCTCTGGCGAAACAGTAGACTACCTTCCGCTGAACGAAAACAGGTCGGCGCAAAAAATTGCCGTTGGATCGTAGATGCAGAAACGCCTACTTGGATCTAAAGGTAATACGTCCTTTGGTGAAATCATAGGTCGTCATTTCAACATTAACCTTATCGCCAACCAGAACGCGTATCCTATTTTTTTTCATTCTTCCTGAAGTGTGAGCTAAAATCACATGATTGTTCTCTAGTTTTACACGAAACATTGCGTTTGGTAGAACTTCCGTCACTTCCCCAGAAAACTCCAGTAGGTCTTCCTTTGCCATACAAGCTCCCATTGAACATTAGCTCAAGATACAACATTTTGTTTACACTTACAACAAATTGGCAGATTCCATATGCGCGCTCTTTCGATTGTATTTCAGAAGACAATGTGCTAGAGTTTGCCATCAAAATTTAGCGGAGGAATTTTATGGCGCGCATAACTGTGGAAGATTGTGAGCAGATAGTGAAAAATAGGTTCGATTTGGTTATTTTAGCCGCTCAGCGCACTCGTCAAATTCTGGCCGGCGATACCATCACCGTGAAAAACAAGGATGAAAAAAAACCGGTAATCGCCCTGCGAGAAATAGCAGCCGGAACGGCGTCCGTAGAAGCTTTAAAAGAAAGCTCCATTAAAAGTTTCAGATCTTTTGTCACAAAGGACGATCTTGAGAACGAATCTGATGATTTGATCGAGGAGGACAGCTATAACCCGAATATTAGTCTTGAAATAAAATCACTGGAATCGCGCAAAATTACGGCGCCAAAAGACAAAGACTCGGTGGCAATAGAAGATACGCCGCTGGAAGAATCCAGCGTCACGATTTGATTTTTATGGATTGCTTCATGAAGATAGGAAATCGATCGGCTTCAGGCTGAATCGCAGTTCTGTATTCATGGAGCGATTCTCATTTTTTTCCTTTTCGATATGATCTTTTCTTTTTTTTATCTGAAAATCCTGATAATGTTTGGCCGGCGAAGTAGCAATTGCTCATGTTGCCCCTGTGGCGGAACTGGTAGACGCGGCAGACTCAAAATCTGTTGTTCGCAAGGACGTGCTGGTTCGATTCCGGCCAGGGGCACCGCCGTCTTCATAAAAATTTTTGTGAAAATAACCCATTCTTCGAATTCATTCATAAATTATTAATAAAACTATAATGATATACTAACAATTGAGACTATGCGATGAAAAAGACATTAAAGCAGATTATTAGAGTAAACTCCAAACTTATATTCATTTCATTTGAGAAACAGGATGTTAGCGTTGTTGCGTCGTTGAATTTTTAGGCAATTTCATTATGATTCTCATTTGAAATAAGTATATGCATTTATGAAAATTATAATCCCTGCGCTAAAACTACACTATCTCAGTGTGATATTGCAGCTCGCTTCATTAAATCTAGTTTTCCTAAATTCGAAAAACAAATAAAAATACTAGGCGAGGGCATTAACCCATCTCTGGTAACTACGTAAACAAAAATCTAAGCTCTGTAGTAGTCTAACTTCTATCTGAACTTACTCAAAAAGCTACGGATTGCGCTATATCGTATATATTTTTACACAGGCATGACGACGAAATTATTGCGGAGGAGTATCGCTGAATAGGCCTGGATCGGTGGTGAAGACGATGCGACCTTGAAACATATAGTTGTATACTATTTCTTTGTTGATTTTGAAGGACAATAAATAAAAACCAAAAAGTCTTTTCGTATCGTCTGAAACTTTTTGCCCATCTTTAAATTTATAAGCTGAAGAATTCGTATAACAGGAAGCAATCAGCAATATTTTGTATTCATCTTTCTCTATTGTAAATTCTTGCTTAACCTGTTCGCGAGGAATTTCGGTATTGTACTCTGGAATTCCCAAAAGATCATCCCAAGCCGTTTTTGAAGAATATACTGAGCAACTGAATGTATCAGGAGAAGTACCAGCCCCTGTCCAGGTTTCGCAACTCCATAAAATTTTTACTTTATTCCCTTCAATCCCTTGTATATAAACAATGGTGAGATCAGGAATGTGCCCCAATGGATATCTGGAGTCGCTACCGCAATAGAATGCATTTGTACCATAGTAATTCATGTAAGCGGCATATGCGATTCTTTTGAGGTCGTTTCGCGTTATCCTCCTGTCCGCTCTATGTTTGCTTATGTTTTGAATCATATTGACGGCCATGTGGGCGGAATTCCTGGCTTTTGCTTTTAGCTGCTCGTATTTGGGGTAATCAAGAACGTAGTATAAGACCGCCAAAAGGGTAGGAATCGAGAAAGCGAACTCTACGAGAATGGCGCCCCGATATCGGCTAACGCCGTTGCTGCGAGGAGAAATTGCTAGATTCCTCAGCGACGCGATTCGCCGTTGCAACTTTTGCAGGAGGGATAATCTTTCTGGTCTTTGGAGCACAATCCTACCCACCAATTTTCAAGCACTCTAGAACGCGGACGCGAGTACCATGCTCAGGTATCAGGCAACCGAGTTTCTGACGCGTCCTTAAAGCGACGGTTTAAATTCACAAAATGCCGAGAAACTTCAATTGACTGAATCACTGCAGCGTCTATTTCTTGGTAGAAGTAATCCTGATATGCACAGGGCGAAACACGAAACGCAGAGACTATACTTAAACGCGTACTTCCCGCCAAAATTTGTCCAAATTCTGCCCGCAATTACGGAGGCAGTCAGAAATGATAGTCCTATGGTAATGTAGTAGGTCCCAATGGCCGTTGCTCTGATACGCGCGTCGGCCATAGAGCTTATAATGGACAGGAAAAGCCCCTGAATAGCCGTCATCTGTCCACCCCAGAGAAATGCGCCAAGGTATACGCCGAATATGGATTCCCAGAATATAAAGGATATATTCGCCATTATCATGCAGATCATACATATCCTTATCAGCATTGGTTTTCCAAATCTATCTGCACATAGTCCAATCGGAAACGACATCAAAATTTGTCCTAGGCTGACAAACATACTCTCGGAGCCAGCAGTAGTTCTGGATAGATATTGGTTTGCATAGATGGGCAGTAGCGTCTCGGTAAAATGACCAAGCTCAAATATGAACGCCAAAATTAAAACTTTCCAAAACACCGAGTCCAGAGACTTTAGATATCTTTTTTTAAATGGGTTGCTAAAGCTTCTTGCGGAATGCTCGCTGAAACTGTGCTTCTCCGTTGGCGTTTTGATCTTCATAAGAAAAATTATGGACATAATCACGGGAATGGACGCGCAGGCAAACACCACTCTATAGTTATTGTCGCTGAGGTACATTATCAATATCGCTATGGGAATACCTATCAGCGCCCCGATGGTTTTCAGAGAGCGACTAAAACCATAGGCCATTCCCCTGTGCTCTATTGGGCTCAAATCTGCTATCAGCGCGTCGCGAGGAGTTGCCTGAAGCCCATTTCCTATTCTTTCCATAGCGCCGATCATCGTTACCGTAAAAGAAGACATTGCGGTCGCCAAAAGCGGCCTTGCAAACAATGTTATCACGCAGCCAATCATCAGGAACAATTTACGTTCTCGCAGGTAATCGCTTATAGCTCCGACAAAAACGCGACATAGGAAAGAAATGAACTCTATAATGCCATCCATAAGAGCTACTGTGCCCTCTGTGGCATGTATTTCTGTTTTCATGAACATGCCGATTTGGCTATAGACCATGGTCATGGACATTCCAAGAAACAGCCCGAAAAACGAGACGCCGAATACGCCGCGCGGAACTGCCCTAAACACCGAAAGAAAAGCATCGCTAAAACTTCGCTGAACGATTCCAGGTTGCTTTGACGATCTTTTAAACAATGATTTCCCTCGCGTTTACTATATCAAGCTCATTCTTAAATTACCTAAACGACTTCCAGGACGCTTTCCGTAACGACTGCAGCTGGGTCTGCGGTAGCAAGTCAAAAGCTCAACTTAGCGCTATCACCAAATCCACAGGCGATTTAGCGGAACCTATCACATTGTGTTTAGAAAATCTATAGAAAACTTTGGAATTATATGATTAACGCTCAATTCTAATCGGAAATTTCGAATTTTTCGAATTCCTTATCCGAAATATCATGTCCGAATCTATGATTTTCTAGGCAAACCTCAGTGTATCCATCGGCCAAGACGTCGCTCTTGTTGCTTAGGAGGATCCATTCCTTTAAAGTTAACGGGTTTTTGGAAAATACCAATAGGACTGCTTCCTCTATTTCTTCATCTTTTCTGCAAAATTTTAGTGAAAATTCATCCTTTCCGTCATGAATCGACGTAACGTCCACATGCTGTTCCAGATTTATTTGCGGTTCTAAAAGAAAGGATAAGGGCGAAGAATAGGTCGAGGTTTCGGTTTTTTCCTTTAATTCGCGATCATAGTGGATAATTTTGTTGTTTTTCGCAATGATTACGCGCGTAGGCGGATCTCTGTAGTCCATTTTCATTAAATATGGTCTTTTCAGGAAAAAATGCCCCATGGAAGTGCGCCCATGTTTGTCAATTTGCACAAAATCGGCCTCTAACGTTCTAATGCCGTTGAAATATTCCTCTACTTTTTTTATGTGTTCTCTTCGTTTGTCAGTTTTTGAACGCGAAACGTCTGCCGCTTCTAAATGAATCGACGCGACCAATATCGACAGAAACGCCGCGACAGCGCGCGCTATTTTCAGTTTTTGCACTGCAATCTCACTTTCCCAAAATCTCCCTTTTGCCGACATGATTTGGCTGAGAAACAATTCCAGCCGTTTCCATCATGTCGATGATGCGAGCCGCTCTGTTGTACCCAATTTTAAGATGCCGCTGAATGAAGCTGGTGGAGGCCTTTCCTTCGCGCAGTATTAGTGATACGGCTTCGCCATACAGCGGATCGTCTCCGGATGGGATTGCCGAGGAATCATCGCCCTCTTCGCAGTCGTTTTCTTCTAGAATTGTGGAAATGTAATGCGGCTCTCCCTGAGCCTTCAAATTTTCCGTAACTTTCTCAACTTCGCCATCGCTCACAAAGGGACAATGGATGCGAATCATGCGTCCGCCGGAGGCCATGTAAAGCATATCGCCCTGTCCCAGCAACTGCTCGGCTCCCTGTTCTCCCAAAATGGTGCGACTGTCGATTTTGGAACTTACCTGAAAGCTTATGCGGGTCGGGAAATTCGCCTTAATGGTGCCGGTAATAACGTCCACAGACGGACGCTGAGTTGCCATCACAAGATGTATGCCAGCCGCTCTTGCCATCTGCGCCAATCTCTGAACGGCGACTTCTATATCTTTCCCAGCCACCAGCATCAGATCTGCCATCTCATCGACAATTATCACAATGTAGGGAATGGCCTCCATCTGTACCGTTTGTGTTTCATATATGGGAGCGCCTGTTTCCTGATCAAAGCCGGTATGGATCCGACGCGTTAAAGATTCTCCGGAATTTCTCAGACTTTCCAGTTTGGCATTGTATCCATCAATATTGCGGACTCCGAGTTTTGACATGGCCATATAGCGCGACTCCATTTCACGCACGGCCCATTTTAAAGCCACGACGGCTTTTTTGGGGTCCGTAACCACCGGCGTTAGCAGATGCGGGATATCATCGTAAACCGATAGTTCCAACATCTTCGGATCAATCATGATGAATTTGCACTCGCTCGGAGAAAGTTTATAGAGCAGCGAGAGAATCATGGCGTTTATGCCGACGGATTTTCCGGATCCAGTAGTGCCAGCTATCAGCAAATGCGGCATTCGAGCCAAATCCGCAACAATGGGCTCTCCGGAGATATCTTTTCCAAGAGTAATCGGCAGCGTGGCCGCCGATTTACCATAGGCGTCGGATTCTAGAATTTCACGCAGATAAACGGTTTGACGTTTAAGGTTCGGAAGTTCGATACCCAAGGCGTTCTTTCCTGGAATTACCGCAACTCTAGCCGAAACAGCGCTCATGTACCTGGCAATATCGCTGGATAATCCAATAACCCTAGACGATTTTATTCCTGCAGCCGGTTTTAGCTCATAAAGAGTGACTACTGGACCAGGATTAACGCCGGTAATCTCTCCTTTGACGCCAAAATCGTTCAGTACGGCCAACAAATTATCCGACCTAGCCTTCAATTCCGATTCTGAAAGCTTTTCGCTTCGAGATTGAACCTCTCTTAACATGCTGACCGGCGGCAGGACAAACATATCTTCTCGATTTGCCTTCAAATGACTGCCGGTTTTTGCTCCCATCGCCCGTTTTTTAATCAACGACGATTCGGACGTTTCTAGACTTTCCAAAGAATCTGCGACCTCCAGCGCATCATCGGAAAAATCGCCGTCGCCGCCCAGGAAAGATTCGCAAAGCTCTTTAAAATGAGAAAAATTTAAGCGCATCGCTAAAATTGTGGCCGTCGCAAGCGTAAAAGCGACTATCCCAACCAATAGCCAGAAATTTGTGGGAATTGATAGGTCTATTTTTGTCCTGGTAGCTTCAATCAAAAGATTTCCCACTATTCCGGCGCCGAACCATTTGACATTCCAGATCGACGCCATAAATGCAGCGGAAATGCAAGCGACAAAACAGGCTAGAATCCTAAAAAACTGCACAGCATGGTATTTCATCAACTGATATCCGAAAGACAGTAGAATTGCTGAAAACAGGTAAGATGACGCTCCAAAAATCTGTACCATGACGTCCGAATAATAGCTGCCGGCCAGCGACAATAAATTAGACGGAGAAGCATTGATGGCCGTATTAAGGGACGGATCGTCTGGACTGTAGGATATTAGAGACGCCACCGTGGCCATTGCTACGAAAAACAAAAAAATCCCGAAAATCTCTATAAATCCTGTATATAATCCAGATAGAAAATTACGAAAAGCATATCGATCATTCTTGTACATTTTCAATCGCCGTCACATGGTATCCAACCTAATATCGCATACCAAATTATTGTATGGAACGCTCTGTAATTCTGTTTCGAAAGCTATTTTCTGATTGGGCAGAAGCTTTTTGTACATCAAATTGTGTGTCCAAATTCTTCGATAGCGAATTCCAGGCTGCTTTCCGACTGCGCCTGCATCGTCCCGCAGCGATATTACGATTCCAGGCAGAGCCAGAACTTCGCCGGATGTGTTAAGAAGCTCGCCCCTCAATCCCATGTATAATTTTCCGTTTTTATGGGAAAAAAAGTTGGACACGTTTTGTATGATAATGGCTCTTCTGTGGAAATTTGCGGATATACCGACTGCTTCATAGAAATCGCCAACCGATGGCCATACTCTCGCCATAGCGTTTCTGGCAAAAAACAGCGAAAAAACAGATATCGATACGCAAAACCAGAAAAAAGTCCACTTAACTAAATTAGACGCTCGCTGCTTTTTTTCCATAGAATCGCTACCTATGGCGGCCTGCTGCCATGTTGTGCCGCATACGGAACAGCGCACCAACTTTCCAGAACCGATAGACTCAGGCTGAACGGAATATTTGCTGGCGCACGTCGGACATATAACTATCAAAACCAATTCTCCATGCTATTTCGCCAATGATATACCCATGAAAATGAACTTTCAATTATGCCGCCGATGTGGGCAAAAAATGGAGACGAGACGCAGTTATTGTAATCGGCGCGCGCCATTTACGATTACTTAACTTTTATCTTGCTTTAATAGACTGTATTTTGCGGAGATAATCGCATGAGGAAATGTTTTCTTTGGGAATCGAAAACTCTGCTCCACAAAATCGCGATGCGCTTCGCGAATGTGGAAGCGTTGCCAACAAATTGTGCGGCTGTATTCCACAAATTATTCCTGATTATCTTATTTTCAGTATCTATAGCATCGCAAGCTGGAGCTGCTTCCGTTATGTTGGGGGGAGTGATGGCTCTCTCCGCAGCGTCTTCGCTCAATACGTTGACAAGTAAAAAGGATTCTATGCTCGGCGACGTCTTCGCTTCCAAAGAGGGCGTTACCCTGGAGAAAATAAGGATATCAACGGAAGAAGATATGAATTCCAAAGGCGCCGTAAGGGTTCATATTGTGATCGTATATGATCAAGAAGTTGCCGGCATATTGAAAAACATGGCCTCGAGCGAATATTTTAAACGCGTGGATCAATTGATACGGGACAACCAGGATAAAATGAAAATTTTTGAAATTACGTTGGTTGCCAAAAAACGAAACGTTCCCATAGAAAATCTGAAATATCCAATTGATCACATGACTCCAGTAGCCTGCTATATTTTCGTCAACTATTCTTCTCCTGGCGAACATAGAGCTAAAATTCCAGACAGTTGGGAGGGCATAAACATAAGCTTCGAGAAAGACGATTTTCACGTGCGTCAGATGACGTATGAGTAGGTTCAGACAGAAGCGAGACTATGAAACTTGAATTTTTCTTTACAAACGCAAAGAAAAAAGCTACAATGCTGCGATTTTATTGCTGCGATTTTATTGCTGCGATGCGTTTCGTTGAGCCGTTTATTCAGGATTAATAATTTTCCTAGTATATCGTACAATGCTGTTGACGAGTTGCGTAAAGGTAGTCCTGAAGCTAATGATTATGAACGAGTGCGAAAGCTTGCTACTGTTGTTAATGCGGTAGTTCATAAACTGATATCCATTATGCAAGACGTCAAGACGAGAACTGACTATGGTCTTGAAATCGAAGAATCCGAGTATGAAAATGCTGTGAATTGTATTCGTATTTTGCGCTGTGCTTCGCAGATAATTGGGGGTGATCTTTTCTCGAGGGATGGTGTTTTGGATTTGAATGATTATATGACCGTTGATTATGAAAGCTCGCTGTGTACGCTTCCACATGCTGTAAAAGAGGTAAATTTCGTAGGCTATGCAGTGGACGCATTGTTCGAATCTTTGCGCAAGGTTAATACTGTTGAAAAGTTTAAAGATTTTTTTGCAAGGATTGATTAGTAACTCGAAGACGGAGTCAGTTTATGTGGTGGTGAGAATATGCAGTGTTTGGGCTATGGTGGCCTGGGCGCGGGGTTTGGTCTTTAATTATGAAGGAGAAATAGCAAATGGTTAAGTTGAAATATTTTAGAGCGTTGGGGTTATTGGGAATGTTGTCCGTTGCCGATTGCTCGATGGCAATGCTCATGTTGGAAGATGGCGGAAATATCGATAATAAGGAGGCTCTCGTTAAGATTGACGGGAAAAGCATGTTGCAGGGGTATATACCATATACTGATCCATTACAGATGGCATCATTCTCTGGTAGCGGCGCTGCAGTAGCGCAGTATGAAGCAATACGGCAAGATATTCCGGTGATCGCCAAAGACTTCGATAACTTCGAACAATATCTCAAAAATACACTCTCGAATATCAGTGATAAAAGTAATGAGGCGGCTTTCAATAGTATCAAGATTGCCTACTATGCTCTCCTGCTGCAAGCTGGTGGAGCGACCTTACAGACTGTAAGAAGTTTGAACGACATGGTACGCACATTTATGTTTTCATTTGCGCACTTGGCAAACGTCGTGCAAGGTGGTAACGATACGGCGACGGTGGAAGCTTGCGCGAAAAAAGCCGCTGGTAACCTTGCTGCATTGGCGCTGCGCTATAGGGAACTTCCTGTAAGCTATAAGAGCCCAATGTACTCTTATATTACGTCCATGCTTGGAATTATATACAAAGCTGAAAACCCTAAGTTACTGATGGGGGCTATATATAATGCTCTTCTGTCTCAGGGAGCGGCTTCTACGGCAGATGCTGCGCAGCTTACAGCTATCGTAAAAGATGGTAGGGTTACTGTTGCCGATACAGCTATCATGCTGCGTGGATCTGACGATAAGGACGCTATTGTAAAGCGTGGCGGCGGCAATGCCGAAGGAAGTTACAATCGCCTTGTTAGCGATTTCGGCAAGCGGCTTGCCAATATGCTTGGTTATGGCGCCGGAGGTAAAGTTGTTCTTGACTATAAGAAGGCTTTGGAGGATGTGAGATTCGAAGATGATAATCTGACTTTGGCGGTCTCTGTGATAAATTCGGTGACAAGCGATGACAGGAAACTGATGCTGCAGCTTTTTCGAAACCTTGGTAAAGAGGTAATGGATCAAATCGACAACGATGGCGAAGGAGGTAGCCGCTGGCGTAACTATATGCTGCCATTGCTGCAAGCAGGGGATGTTAGAAGCATTGCTAAATTTATGCAGTATATGGGGTCCGGACCGTTGCTGAACATCATTAATGTATTGCAGGGAAAACTGACGTCGATTACCAGTGACTTGGGAGCGGAGATTATTACTGACCAGGGAAACAATGGACTCTACGTTAAGTTTGGTTTAGCGGATACATTTTTCAACCTTCTGCAGTATAGTGCTAAAGAAGGTGGTATTCCGGTTGACAAGCAGGCTATTGTGGCTGGCTTACTCGGCAGTATACGGCAGAAACTAAAGAGTTTTGGTGACTTGCCAGAGTTTCTCCAGCACTTCGCGTTTGACGATCTGTTCTTTAGATTTTTTATTACGTCTGGAGTAATTTCTAATACTCCTGAGATGCTGTTGTCTAATTCTTTGGGTATTATACGAATGCTTTCCGATGAGAAGAATTCTTTTGATGTTGGTCTCTTGACAAAGATCGCTGTTGATAATGGTATAAAATCCATTCAAACGTTATTGCTTAAAGATAAAGCATTCATAAAAACGCTTACTTCTGGTATTGAGAAGAAGGCGTTGCCGTCTGTGGATGATGATGAAGATGATGACTACGGGGGTAAGTCCAGTCTAGTCTCTGCTTCTTTTGACTAGAAGCGCGCCGATGATTCTGTGTCGGCGCGTTTTTGTTATTTTAGGCGCTATGTTGAGTTATGTTTCAAAAGGGCGTTTCAGTGTGGTCAATTATTGCAATCGAGGCTCTAGTGGCGATTTTTTTCCGCTTCGATGGTTTCTTTCATGTATAACGACAACGCGTAGGCAATTATCAGGCAAATGGGCAGCGTTAGGATGGCATTCTGATAACAGGATACGTCATAGATGCGTAGACCATGCTCCGACACTTTTCCGGTCCAGAAAAGATCCAGCAACACTCCCAGCACCGGCTGAAATATTAGTCCGGCGAACATAATTAATCCATTGGAAAAGGCGATGGCGGAGCCGGCGTTGCGTGGCGACTCGTTGTTCTTGGCGCAGGTGAAAACCAGCACCTCTCCGTTGGTCAGAATCCCAATCAAAAACACAATGGCGAAGGACAGATATATATTGTGGACGTATATCAACGGAATGAACAACAGCGCGACTCCGACGATGGAAAAGCGGATGGTTTTCACGTATCCGTTTATTTTTCTGGCCACCATTGCCACCGGAATGCTGCCCAGAGCGAAGCCAATGAACAGCGTGGAGGCGGCGAAGGAGGCGGTTTCGTTGTCGACGCCGTAGTTGGCCATGAAGAATGGGATGGCCCACAACTCCGAAAAAGCCGAAATCGGCAGATACATGAATCCGCCCACCAGTCCGGACAGAATTATCTGCTTGTTTTTGAAAATTTTCATGAGAACGGCCATGAAATGATTTCGCAAATGGGTATTTTCAGAGATTTTTATGACTTTTGGGATGATCAGGAAGGCCGCCAACGCAATGACAACTCCAAAGATCGCCAACAGCAGCACCGTTTCCCTCCAGCCGAAGACGTTCACGCATCTTGCCACCGGAAACCCGCCGAAGAGAGCGCCGAAGGTGCCCATCATGTTGGTTATGCCGGCGAACAGCGGGAAATATCTCACCGGAAACAGGACCGAGGCGATCTGGAGACTGGACACGAAGGCGCTGGCCGCTCCGGCTCCCACCAGGAAACGTCCCAGTTGGCCTATCCACATTTGATCAGTGATGGCGAACAGCACAGATCCAACGATGGATAGAATCACGGAGAAACCAATGAGATTCCGCGCTCCCAATCTATCCAAAATCAGTCCGCACGGTATTTGCAGTAGCGTGTAGGAAAAATAGAAGCAGGAAACCAGCAGCCCAAGTAGGCTGGTGGTTATGCCATAGTGGCGCATCAGGCCGTCGGTCATGACGCTGGGCGACACCCGCAGAATCACCTCGTAAAGATAGAAGAGATTCGCCACGCTCCATATTATGACGGATCTCGCGTTAATTTTTTTTCCGTCGTCCAATGTCAGATCTTTCCTTCGAGAATCTTGTGGGAAGATCCATCCAGCTCATTGTCATGGATCGGCTCATGCCATCCGCCCAGCTTTTCCGAAAGGAATTTCTCGACGATGGCAAAATACGACTTGCTGTTTGGTTCCCGAATAAAACCGTGGCCTTCGTCCGGATAGAGCACATAGGTCACGTCCAGTCCATTTTTTTTCATGGCCGCCACCATCTGGTCCGACTCCGCTTTGTTCACCCTCGGATCGTGTTCTCCCTGAAAAATCAGGAGAGGTTTTTTGATATCGTTCACCCGAGTAATTGGCGAGTTAGCCCTCATCAAAGCTATTCCTTCAGCAGTTCTAGGATCTCCAATGCATTTGTACCAGCCAATCATATGCGGAATCCAATACTTTGGAACGGTATTTGTGGTTGTGACCCAATTGGACGGTCCAACCGCATCCACTCCGCAGCAGAACACATCCGGCGTAAAGGCTAGTCCAGCCAACGTAGAATATCCGCCGAAACTCGCTCCCATAATGGCAATCTTGTTTTTGTCGGCGATTTTGTTTTCGACGGCCCAGTTGACGCCATCGATTATGTCGTTGCGAATTTTGTGGAGATTGCCGTCGGCGGCATTGACGAAGGCCTTTCCGAAACCAAGAGATCCTCGATAGTTTATCTGCAGCACAGAGTAGCCGCGATTCGCCAGCAACTGCACTTTTTTATCAAAACTCAGATCATCGCGGGCCCAAGGTCCACCGTGAATCAACACAATCAGTTTCGATGGGCAACCTTCTTTGAAATCGAATGATTTTGTTAGATAGCAGACCAAATCGAGGCCGTCTCTGGACCGAATGACCACCGGCGTCATTTTCTGCAAATGATATTTCTCCAATTCCGGCTGCGACGAAAATAGATACTTCAACTTCACTGGCGTACCAGTACGGGGATTCCTTTCGTACACATAATACTTGGTCGGCGCGGTATCGCTATGGGACACGATCAGCCAACGGTCGTCCTTCAAGTTTCGATCCCCCACCATGAAGTCGCCGTCGCCAAATTTGGACTTCAGATATTTCATGTCCCCGGAGATTTTGTCGTCGATGACCACGTTTTCCGGCTTCAAATACTCCACAGTCACGGCCTGGGGAACATAGTTTGCGCGATCGTAGGTGAAGTGCCATACGTCGGCCAAATCACTGTGAAAGAGCACTTTCGTAGTTCCATTCTCTATGTCATAGGCAACAAGCGCGTTTTTGTCGGTTCCGGAGGAATCAAGCCCGTACAAAGTTTTGCAATCGAAGCTAAAATACAGCAGCAGGCTATTTTTTGAATCCTCAAACGGCACTTTTTTGAACAATGTTGGCTTGCCGCCGATCAGATGTTCTTCATCGCCATTCGGCATGATTTTGCTGACTATCCTTAGATCAAAGTTCGGATCGAAGATGAAATCTCCGTATTCATCGTTCCGGAAGACCAGATCCATTTTGCAGGTATCGATGTTCACCCGATAGGCATCGAAGAACTTCGGATCGCGCCTATTGCATGAAACTATCAGCTCGCGTGGATACTTCCGACTCAGTCGGGACGGATGTGATTTCGCTCCGTCGAATGGCGTGAGGTTTTTTGATTTGCCGGTGGTCGTGTCGAAGCACAGTATCTGGTAATTTTCGTCTCCATTTTTATCCTGGAGCACAAGAAGATGATTATTCGTGAACATCCACACAATGCCGACTTCGTATAAACTGCGTGACGGCTTGATGGGGAATTTCATCAGCAATTTTCCCGATAAATTTTCGACGCGCACCTCAAGTTCGCCGCAATTTCTGGCCACATAGGCGATTTTATCGCCGTCGGGACTCATCGTTACGCAAAATCGATCCGGCTTCGCCAGCAGAACGCTCCGCGGAATTAAGGTCCAATTGAAAGATTCGTTAGATTTTATCGTATTCGACGAAAAAGCACCATCCATAACGCCGGAAACTAACATACACATACATATTTTCCTCAACATTAAGTTCCTCCAAACAACCGTCGGCGATTATAGTGAATTAAAAAAAAACAATCTAGGCGTTGCCGCCAAAAATAATGCGCAGCAGCTTTGAAATATCTTTTTCCGAAACGCGAGAAAATTTACCAGCCGGTAGATAGCCCAATTTAAACGGTCCGTAACCTATTCTCATTAGGCGGCTAACCTGACATCCGAAATATTCCATAACTCTACGGATTTCTCTATTTTTTCCTTCGGATAGGGTCACAGTTGCCCAAAAATTTTTGACGTCCGTCGTGTTTTCTCGTAGTTCCACGTTAATTGGCCCATATTTTATGCCATCCACGCTAATGCCGTTTTTAAGAGCCTGAATATTCGCCTCCGAAAAACTCCCGCGTAACCTCGCCAAATAGGTTCTTTTTAATCCAGTGCTTGGAAGTTCCAATTTTCTTGCGAGACTACCGTTGTTGGTTAACAGCAGCAATCCTTCAGAGTTATAATCCAAACGGCCGACGTATAGCAATCTTCCGCTAATATCAGGAAAAAAATCGAAAACAGTTTTGCGATTCTGAGGGTCGCGCTTCGTGGTTATCACTCCCCTAGGTTTATGAAATTTCCAAATGATTATTTCTTCTGAAATACTAGAGATATTTTTCCCATTAACTAGAATCTCATCCTGATCTGTTACGAAAAATACCGGCGTTTTCACAAATTTTCCGTTTACGAGAACTTTTCCTGACTCGATCAACTTTTCAGCTTCTCGGCGAGACGCGACGCCGCTTTCAGCGATTCTCTTCGCCAATCTCGTTTTGGGGATTTCCAAAATCAATATCCGGTAAGAATACGGTCGATCAATTGCCGCGTAGTTGGAATAAAACCGTTGTCGTAGAATGGATCTTCCGAAAAACGATAGGCGCAGTGTCCGGCAAACATGAGATTATCTTCTATGCTGCCGCCGTGAGCAATGTTCTGTAGATTTTTTTGGATACAAAAGCTTCTCGGATCCGGAATTTTCCCAGTCGATCCCTTATGTTGGCACCAACTACTGAAGCGACAAGCACTCAAACAGCAATGACAATTTCTCTGGTCCTGAAAAATTTGCTCGCACTGCTCCGGAGTGGTGAAAATAACGGTATTATCGGGCGTCAACATTGGAGCTGAAAATCCATTTTTAATCCAAGCATCGACAAGTTGCGCTTTCGACTCATCCAAACAAAATTTTTTTCCGTGGATTTCGACGATTACCGGCGACGCTTCAACTACGTTTGCCTGGCGATTTTGTAGATCTAACAGGTTTTTCAACATCTTATTATTCACAGCGGAGGAATAGAAACCAGTCGGGCTAAGCTTCGTAAGCAGCACGTCCCCTCTGCGCAAGGAGGTTAATTTTTCATGCCAATTCTGCGCCACAGGCGATTCAGTTGTCAGTATGGAGCGGGTTCCAAATTGAAACGCCGTTAATCCTAGTCTGTCGTTATCTATATAATCTGCCCATTCCGAAAGCCACCAAACGCCGCCGGCGATTATTATGGGAGTCTTTTGTAAACAGAAACCGTTTAAAACCTCGCGTAGTTCCACAAGCCGAAGATATGGATTGGCCGGCTTCAAGGGATCTTCCGCATTGGATAGCCCGTTGTGGCCGCCTGCTAACCAAGGGTCTTCATAGACGACTCCGCCTAGAAAATCTTTAAACTTCTGGAACGATCTGCGAAACAAAGCTGAAAAGGCCCTAGCCGACGACACTATCGGGTAGTAGTAGACGCTGAATTTGGACGTAATTTCCGCTAAATTGTAAGGCATGCCAGCTCCACAGACCACGCCGTGTATACATTCTCTGGCTCCTTCCAGAATGCGATGTATAATTTCCTCGCAGGCTCCCATTTCCCAGAGAACATTCATGTGGATGCGACCTTCCCCATTCGATCTTTCACGCGCTATTTTAGCCTGAGCAATCCCGCCGGCAACGGCGTATTCTATTAGTTCTACTCGGCGTTCCTCTCGTGATTTTCCACGGAAAACTTGAGGGACAACGCTATTATTTTCATCATAGTGATCTGCATTTACGCCGGAAAACGTTCCAACGCCTCCGGCTGCCGCCCAAGCTCCGCAGGTTTCTCCGGTGGAGATGGAAATACCCTTTCCGCCTTCAAACAAAGGCAAAACCTCAGCTCCAGAAATTTTTTGCGGTTCAAGTTTTAGCACCCAAACTCCTAAAATTTATCGAAAAATCAACGCAACTATCACGCGACGCCCATTCTCGGACGTAAAAATGCCTACACTTCCGGAGGACGACATTTTTCCACGAGCATAGCGATTGCTTCGGCCAAAGGCAACGTTTCCTGCAATCCGTCGAGATATCTTAGCGTAATTGTCCCGCTTTTTGCTTCTTTGGTTCCGACCACTGCAATTATTGGAATTTTTTCAACAATGTGTGCTCTTATTTTATAGGAAATCTTTTCGGCTCTCAGATCCAATTCTGCTCTGATGTTGTTTTTAATGAATTGCTGGAAACAATTGATGGCGTAGTCGTCAAAATCATTGGTAATAGTGGCGAATACTACATGAACTGGACTGAGCCAGAGCGGTAATTTCCCACCATAATTCTCCAGCAAAATGCCGATGAATCTCTCCAACGATCCCAAAACAGCCCTGTGCAGCATGATGGGATGCCGCTTCTGACCGTCTTCTCCAGTATAGTAGGCTCCGAGCTTTTCCGGCATTTGAAAATCAACCTGCAGAGTGCCGCATTGCCAATCGCGCCCAAGTTTATCTTTCAACACAAATTCTAATTTTGGTCCGTAGAATGCGCCTTCCCCCTTATTCAGGCAAAAAGCCAATCCGGACTCGAGAGTGGCTTTTTTCAGAAGATCTTCCGCTAGATCCCAAATCTCGTCGGATCCAGTTCTTTTCTCCGGACGATCTGAAAATTTTACATCAAAAGACTCAAATCCCAGTCCTTTATACATTTTGCTCAGCAATAAACAGAATTTTTTCGTTTCCGAGTTAATCTGCTCCGGAGTGCAGAAAATATGGGCGTCATCCTGGGTGAAACCACGTACGCGCATTGCTCCATAAAGGGAGCCGGACGGCTCGTTTCTATGACAATATCCGAACTCCGCCATCCGCAGCGGTAAATCACGGTAACTTTTCACGCCTTGCTTAAAAATCTGAATGGCTCCTGGGCAATTCATGGGTTTTACTACGAGAGTTCTCTCTTCGGATTCCGCTATGAACATATTCTCACGATATTTTTCCCAATGCCCGGAAGCTTCCCAGAGGGATCGATCAATCATCTGCGGCGTGCAGACCTCCACATATCCGTCTTCTGCAATGCGCCTGCGCACATAGTCGCGCAGCGTGTTGTAGAGAATCCATCCCTTGGGGTGCCAAAAGATAGAACCAGCAGCCTCATCCTGCATGTGGAACAAATTCATGTCCTTGGCAATTTTTCGGTGATCCCTTTTTCCAATCTCTTCCAGATTATGCAGGTGATTTTCCAAATCTTCTCCGGAAAACCAGGATGTGGCATAGATCCTCTGTAAAACTTCGCGCTTTGAATCGCCTTTCCAATACGCTCCAGCGACCTTCATGAGTTTTATATGAGTAGAGGCATGTCCAGTACTGGGAAGATGAGGACCGCGACATAAATCCACAAACTTATCCTCGTGCCTATAGAGGCTGACTTCTTTCGCGTCCAGGGCATCAATCAGCTCTGCCTTAAAGGGTTCGTCCAGCGCGGTAAATATTTGCACGGCTTCAGCTTTGGTCACGACTTCTCTGGAAATTTTATAATCGGCTTTAATGATCTCGCGCATTTTACTTTCTATTTTTGGAAAGTCATCCGGTTTTACCTGATAATCCATTAAAAAATCATAATAAAAACCATCTTCGATTACTGGACCGATGGCTATCTTCGTTCGAGGCCACAGTTCCTTTACCGCCTGAGCCATAATGTGCGAAGTTGTATGGCGCATGATCTCTAAAGCCAAATGATGTTCCTGCGTAATAAATTCTGCCGTAGCGTCTTCCGTAACTGCGGTTGATAAATCCACAGCAACGCCATTTATCGCCATTGCAAGAACTTTTTTAGCGCCGCAGCGCTTTGCTAATTCAAATCCAGAAACATTAGCGACCATACGACTGCTCCAATAAAAATATTGATGGGACATGCTACAACTATGAACGCAAATTATCCATAAATTTTTAGTTTTTTATAAGTGCGCAGTGAATTTTCACTTGCCATCTCGCCGTTAAAGAGTATGTTATACGTGTGTTTGCCAGCCATGAGACGGAGGATGACTGATTTGAGTCCAGAAACTGAAAATCCCATCGTTAACAGGTATGCGAGATCGCTGTACGAGGTTTCAATTTCCATCAAAATGGAAGCAGATGTGCTGCGCCAAATGCAAAGCGTAAAAAAGTATGTGCTTGCCGTAGAAAATTACAAAAAAGCGTTAAAAAAGGATTCTCTACTTCGTGAATGCGGTCTTGAATTCGTTAGTAAATTGAAAAAAGAGCTGAAACCGTCTCCGGAAGTGTCTGCATTTCTTGATTTATTGCACAAAAACAAACGATTAACCATGATAGTCGAAATTTGCGACGCCTATATCTCATTGGCAGATAAGGAAAATAGCAGAGCAACCATTCTGGTAACCTATGCAAAAAAGTTTCCTAAGACTGAAGAGAAAAAGCTCGTAGACAACATGAGAGAAATTCTAGGTCGTCGGGTGCTGTGCATTACTCAAAGGGATCAGACCCTCGTCGACGGAATAAAGATTCAGTATCGTTCGAAAATTCTAGATTATTCCATCAAATCTAGATTGGACCATTTGTGCAATGCAATAACAGGAAGTACTCATGAAAATTAAGTCGTCCGAAGTCACCGCTATACTAAAAAAACGCATAGCAGGCGCTGATTTAGGCGCTGATTTTGTGGAAGTTGGTCGCGTGCTATCGGTTGGAGACGGCATAGCAAAAGCTTATGGCCTGGAAGACGTCTTCCTTGGCGAAATGGTTGTATTTGAGTCAGGAGTCAACGGAATGGTGCTAAATCTCGGAGAAGATACTACCGACATAGTGCTATTCGGCGAAGATCGGGAAGTCTGCGAGAATATGGAGATTCGCAGAACGCGCAAAATCATGCAAGTTCCGGTGGGAAAAGGCCTTCTGGGACGCGTTGTCAACGCTTTGGGGGAACCCATTGACGGCAAAGGACCGCTGAATATCTCAGAATATCGTCCGACTGATATTAAGGCTCCTGGAATCGTTGATAGAGAGTCGGTTCACGAGCCCGTTCAAACGGGACTGAAAGCCGTCGACGCTCTGGTTCCAATCGGTCGCGGTCAGAGGGAGCTAATAATAGGCGATCGACAGACGGGCAAAACAGCCATCGCCATAGACGCTATTCTCAATCAAAAATATGCATTTGATAAGAATATTGAAAAAGATAAGTTGTACTGCATCTATGTGGTCATAGGTCAGAAAAGATTTTCCGTAGCGCAAATAGTAAAAACACTGGCTGAGGCCGGAGCCATGGAATACACCATAGTAGTAGCGGCAACCGCCTCAGATGCCGCAACGATGCAATACCTGGCTCCCTACTCCGGATGCACTATGGGAGAATATTTCCGGGACAATGGAATGCATGCCCTCATAATTTATGACGATTTATCTAAGCATGCGATTTCTTATCGGCAAATGTCGTTGCTGCTGAGAAGGCCGCCTGGACGCGAAGCCTACCCGGGAGACGTTTTTTATCTGCATTCCAGGCTCCTGGAAAGAGCGGCTAAGCTTTGCAAATCAAAGGGAGGCGGATCTCTGACCGCTCTTCCGATCATTGAAACTCAAGCCGGCGATTTGTCGGCCTATATTCCTACAAATGTCATATCCATCACTGACGGCCAAATATTCCTGGAGAACGATCTATTTTACAACGGCATTCGTCCCGCCATAAACGTCGGTCAATCAGTCAGCAGAGTCGGATCGGCAGCGCAAACGAAATCCATGAAGCAGGTGGCCGGCAAGATAAAACTGGAGCTGGCCCAATATCGGGAAATGGCAAATTTTGCACAATTTGCCTCTGATCTGGATTCTTCCAGCAAGAAATTAATTGCTAGAGGAGAAAGATTGACTGAACTTCTGAAACAGGCGCAATATTCACCACTAAGCGCTGAAAATCAGGTTATTAGCATATATCTTGGAGTTCATGGATTCCTGGATAGCTTGCCACTGTCGCAGGCAAAGCCATTCGAAATATACGTTGCAAATCGCATTCGGGACGAAGTTCAGGAAATTCTGCATGATATGCGCAGTTCCGGAGAAATAACTGTGGAAACAGATAAAAAATTAAGACAATTGATCGCCGACTACTTGGAAGATTTCAAAAATGATCAAAAAGCTTAGGTAATTCCATGGCGAATTTGAAAGAATTGAGGGACAAAATAGGAGTCATCCAATCAACTCGCAAGGTAACTGCAGCCATGAAGCTGGTTGCCGGCGTGAAATTAAGAAAAACAGAACATAAGGCCGAAATTTCCAGAGAATATGCTCTTGAATTGGAAAATATATTGTTGCAGCTTCAAAAAGAGTCGGGAGATTTGGACTGCGAGCTACTTTACGGCAGGAAACAAGTGACGTCCGAAATGTTGCTTGTCCTGGCGTCTGATCGCGGTTTATGTGGAAATTTCAATTACCTGATAATTAGAAAAACGGCGTTGATCATCTCTGAATTGCACCGAAAAAACCAAAAAATCCACTTGCTGTGCCTTGGAAATAAAATAGCAGGACCATTAAAGCGTATGCTCAACAAAGATGATTCTCTGGAGCTAATTGACGCTTTCTACAAGGATGGAGAGCTATTTGAAAATTCCAAAAGGCTAGCGGCAAAAATTATCTCGGATTTTACCTTGAGAAACATTGATAAATCGTCAATCATATACACCAGATACCATTCCATCATGAAACGCAGTGTTGATGTAAAAAATCTTATTCCAGCAATGTCAGAACAGAATCAAGATCCAGCTCCGGCAATGATCATTTTTGAACCAAACATCGACAATATCTTAAAAAATCTGATTCCCTATAACATTGCAGTCCAGATTTATCAATCAGTTTTGGAAAGCCTCGCCAGCGAGCACAGTTCGCGCATGACCTCCATGGACAACGCTACCAGAAACGCCGACGAATTGCTCTCGAATTTGAATTTAAAATATAATAGGTTAAGGCAGTACGGTATTACGCAGGAGTTGACCGAGATCGTTTCCGGCGCGGAAGCAATATCCAGAGGATGAAAATATGAAAACAAACAAAGGACATATATCTCAAGTGCTCGGCGTTGTGGTGGATGTGGCTTTTGACGAGAACGTCCCCAAAATTCTCAATGCCCTAGAGGTAGTAAACAATGGCAAAAGAATCGTTCTTGAGGTCGCGCAGCAGTTGGGAGAAAATGTTGTGCGAACAATCGCTCTGGACAATACAGAAGGACTCAAAAGGGGGCAGGAAGTCCTAGATACAGGAAAAATGATCACCGTACCAGTTGGGAAACAGATGCTTGGCAGGATTATTAACGTCATTGGAGAACCAATGGACGATCGTGGCCCAATCAAGTCCGATTTGTTCTTTCCGATTCATAGAGAGGCTCCAGCCTTTGTCGAACAGGCTACAGAAACGGAAATTCTAGTGACCGGCATCAAGGTGGTGGATCTGCTGACTCCCTACGCCAAGGGTGGGAAAATAGGGCTGTTTGGCGGCGCCGGAGTCGGAAAAACAGTTCTAATCGAAGAATTGATCAACAACATCGCCAAAGCGCATGGAGGATACTCTGTCTTTGCCGGAGTCGGAGAAAGAACGCGAGAAGGTAACGACCTATATCATGAGATGATAGAATCCGGCGTTATAGATCTAAAAGGAAACAAATCCAAGGCGGCCTTGGTCTACGGTCAAATGAACGAAACTCCAGGAGCCAGAACAAGAGTTGCTCTTACCGGCCTTACTCTGGCCGAATATTTTCGAGACTACGAGCATCAGGACGTTCTACTGTTCATAGATAACATTTTCAGATTTACGCAGGCAGGATCTGAACTTTCCGCTTTGTTGGGCAGAACTCCTTCCGCAGTAGGGTATCAACCAACTCTGGCCACCGACATGGGAGAACTGCAGGAGAGAATTACCAGTACGTTAAATGGATCCATCACCAGCGTTCAGGCCATCTATGTTCCGGCCGATGATTTGACAGATCCAGCTCCGGCAACGTCTTTCTCGCATTTGGACGCGACGACGGTTCTTAGCAGAAAAATCTCAGAGCTGGGTATTTATCCGGCCGTAGATCCGCTTAATTCCACCTCAAGAATGCTTTCCGCCAGCATAATAGGACAGAAACATTATGAAGTTGCTCGAGAAGTGCAGCGAGTGTTGCAGAATTACAAATCGCTGCAGGATATTATTGCAATTCTTGGTATGGATGAATTGTCCGAAGAAGATAAACTAACCGTCGCCAGAGCCAGAAAGATTCAAAGATTCCTGTCTCAGCCATTTCACGTGGCAGAAGTATTTACCGGCATGAAGGGTAAATTCGTCGACATTGAGGATACCGTTAAAGGATTTTCCGCAGTTATTTCCGGAGAGTGCGACCATCTGCCGGAGATGGCCTTCTATATGGTTGGTTCCATTGAAGAAGTTTACGAGAAGGCAACCAATATGGGAGTATCCTGATGAATGCCAAAGTACTGGAACTGGAGAAAAAACTCTTTGACGGTGAAGTCAGCAAGATAGTGTTGCCGGCAACAGAAGGAGAGATGTGCATTTTGCAAAATCACGCCTCCATAATCACATCGCTCAAGAAAGGTTCCATAAAAATATTCAGAACAACAAGCGCGCGACCGCTTACCATCGCCGTGTTCGGAGGCATATGCTCCTTCCATAAAAATAGCGCGGTTTTTATCCTTGAACAAAGAAATCCTTGCTTAAACGACTAAAACAATTGCTGTTCCAATCTACCAATGAAAAATAAATGAAATTAACGAATCATAAATTTTTATTTGCTATATTATGCCAAATAATTGCGGGAGAATTAGCATGAGTTTCATTTTCAATAATTGCGGGAGAATTAGCATGAGTTTCATTTTCAAAGGAGGTTTAATGAGCCTTCTAATGGCTGTAATGTTATCTTCTGTAAATGGTATAGAGAAACTGCAACATATAGACGACTATGAGTTCTCGAAGCACGAACAAGGTTTTAACAGTAAACTGATACAAGACGCGAAATTGGACGAACAAGACTTAATCCTGAAGTTCTTTTTAAAAACTAATCCACAAGAATCTCAAAAAGCGATAGGCGAGCTTCTTGATCTGAACAAATTCTCCACAGTTGAGGCAATTTTTCCTAGCGCAAAAAGAAATGTGCCGGGTTTTTGCACATTCCTGTTAGACGGCTACAATAAGAATCCTGACAAGATGTTTTGTTATTTAAAAGCTGGCCTTATGGTGCTGCAGCAATTGAATTTGTCCGCGCCAGCTAGCATAATGATAGACAAATTCGTTTTGTCCATAGGGTCTGGCTTAAAGTCGCTAGATCTGTACGAAAAAATTAGGGAAACTCTTGTCAAAATGCTTGTGAGATACGTAAAATCTCCTAAGAAATCTGAAACAGTCGTTGATATATCCGCGCAAAAATATGAGTTTACATATGAAACGATGGAGCAAATATTAAACGGGTTCAAGATAGCATCCAGTGTGCAAATGATTAGATATATGGCAAAAACAGCGTTAAAAAATTGCAAAGAATTGCAGAGAATTGAACCGGTAGAATTGGATGGCGATAAAAGTGCGACTCAATTTATCGAATTTTTACGGAAAAAAAATGTTAGCACCAATTCCTCATCCTCGAACAATTCATTGCAACTGCTGAAAACTGTCTTTATCGTCCTAGCAGGTAATGAAACGGCCAGATCTCCCTACGGAGACATTAATGTCGGCAACCATATGGTCACGATGAACGATTTAGGAGACTACCAACGGCTAAAGGAATACGCTTCTTCAATAGCAAAAGAAATGGCAGATGAATAAGGGAGAGTCTAATACCGATGGTGAAAGAGAAGTAGAGATTATGGGGCAAATGTTACACAGCTGCGCCTCTGCCTATTCGTCGATGAGAGCACGAGGCGCGCGGCCAGAACAAGTTGACAAGATCTAAGTTCACTTTTGGTCGACTTTTCTTGCGCAGTGGAACGCTCGTCGCTTCTTTCGTCTTTTCCAGCGAGATTCATCCGAGGCATGCCACTGCCTATCGTATGTTGATATAAGCGTGTGGATCATGTACGCAGGGGTATTACGCTTGATCCAATCGGCGTCGTTATTGCTAAAGAGACGGTTACAGCCGTTGCAATGATACCACTGCGAACCACGTTTAACCCCATGTCGCTCAATATTACAGTGACTATTACAATAGGGGCAAGGCTTGACAGGGCTATTTTTATGGTACGCTATTCGCTTACTTGCAGGCTGTAGACAGACGTCGTCAGTACCGGATTTCTCTATATTTAGACTGTAATTAAAAGAGCAACCACTACACGTATAGAGTCCGCCACTAGTTTTAATAAGGTAAGAATTATCGCAACACGGGCTGAGGCGATTACCGAAAGCTTCGTGTGTCACAGAAAAACATAGCGGCATAACATTTTCCCTCACAAGTTCCGAGACCGCATCGACGTCTAATTCCGATGCGTAACGCAGAATCTCTTTGGAATCCGGAGCATTTTTGAAAGACGAGTTCTCTAATTCACTAACTATCAGCATCCAAGAACGCCTCCTGATTCTGGATCATCGCGGAAATTGAAGAAAAACAAAACAAACATGCAGCCACGGCCATTTTTTTCGCAAACATGCGCATTACTCCTTTTTTTCATCCTATGCGCAGCATAATGGCGTTTTTATCTGTCGTCAATCATTTTATTAAAAATTTTATTAAACTTTTGGAACATTAGGTTCTGTTAGCGAAATAAATACATAACGTGCTATTATATATTAGGTCTCGTTAGGAAATTTATCTGAGCCATATTAACGTGCTAGCAAAGTGTAAAAAAGCCATAAAAGACGAAGAAGTTTTACAAAATCTCGAAAACGTTCTTCGAAACCATTTTAT
>JAISOD010000071.1 GCA_031275895.1 Holosporaceae bacterium
ATAGAGGCCTGACATTGCGACAAACTCATTTCCCAGGATCGGAATTGCGGAAGGATTCTATCTCGTCAGGAGAAAGCCCAGAAGTTCGAACCACAATGTCAGGATCTACGCCGGCCAGCAACAGCTCAAGGGCCATTTCCCTTTTTCCTTTTAGTTTGCCTTCTTCTCTACCTTTGGCTCTGCCTCTGGCCTCGGCGTCGGAGAGGCTCGTGGCGATCTCGTCCTGCTTCATTTCGTAGCGTTCGTATTCCAGCAACTCTTCCGGAGTGTAGTTGTATTCGGCCAGCGCCGTGTAGGCCCTCCAAAACAATTTGTCGTCACGCTCCAGTCGCTCCAGATCCTCCGGAGACGTCGACTGCGCGTTCTTGAAAAAATACGCCCAACGCTCGACGTTCGTCTCCAATTCATTAATCGATTTCTTCCTGAATTTCGAAAGCTCCAGAAAGGAAAACGAAAGATTCTTGATATCGTTTTCGCCGGTGCATACGTCGGTCACCCGGTGATGCGATAGATACTCCGCTTTGTCCTTGAAAAGCGTTCTCTTCATGATCGCGAAAAATATCACAGGCTTCATGATCCCGTAGCCCTCGGCGCCGGTTTTTTGATTCAAATAGGCGCGGCAGGCATAGGCGACGGCCCGCTGGATAAAATGCGTGTCGGTGGCGCATTGCATCTCGATGATGAAGCGGTTTCCCTTGCTATCGCGGCACATGACGTCAACGATGCTCTGGCGCAGAGTGGCAACTTCCGGATCCTGATTGGACTTCAGGAACTCGACGTCCTCTATGGTATCCTGTTTGCCCTCGAAAACGTCGTTGAGAAACTGTATTAGAATCCCCTTGTTCTTCTCGGTTCCGAAAAGCCGCTTGAAAACAAAATCATTCTTGGGGTTTAGAAATCGTTGCATAGTTTTCTATCCACCACCATTAAACGCTGCTTCATGATAGCATACTTTCGAAAATCGCGGTACTTTTTCGAGGAGCTTTTGTCGATATGAATATATGAATCATATCATATCTAGGTGCATTCGAGATGTATATCCTCTGTACGTTAGGCTGATCTTATTTTATATACTCTAACTCTATCGGAAGAATTGGGAATGTTCAGCGCGGCTCTATACTTAGCAACCGTTCTTCTGGAGATATTTATGCCCATCGAATGCATAAAATTCACTATGCTATTATCGGAATATGGATTGTCTCTTGGTTCCCGGTCAATTAGTTTTTTCATATGTTTTTTTATCGCGTAATCACTGATTCCTTCAGAGTCAGAACTAATTTTCCTGGGAAGCAGAGCTTTAAATTCAAACGTGCCATGGGGCGTAGAAACAAGTTTATTGGAAATTGCCCGACGTATGGTGCTATCGTGCAAGAATAACGCATTGGCGATGGATTTACTGCTGATGGGCGCGAGGTGTTTATCTTTGTCGACAAAAAAATTCTTCTGGCGAGATATAACTTCCCTAGCAACTTTTAGCAGCGTTGAATTTCTGTGATTTAACGATTTGATTAAAAGTTCCGCCGAGGCTGCGTTTTCTTTCACGTATTTTTTATCTGCGCAGGAACGACACCTCTTGGCTGATTCCCCATGCAGCGCGCCATTAAATTGTACTCGAGGAACCGATTCTTCGTTTATGGTTACTTCAAGATCGTTCTTTACTCTAGTTTCAACAACTAAATCCACAGACGTTGGAAAAGCGCATTCTCCTTGAAAATAATCAAGAGATAAAAAAGCGCCGGTCATGGTGGATATCATTTGGGATAGGGCTCCGTCGCTGAGTTTGCAGGTCCTTTTTAAGGTCGACCAATCGTCGGAAAGAACAAGATCTATGTTTCTTATTAGCTTTCCATACTCTTCGTTGTATTTTCCAGAGTTTTCCAGAAATGTTTTAAATTTATCCTGCAAATTAAAGGCAAACATGCCGCTTAGGGACGTTTTCTTTAATTTATTCACTATTTTGAGCAGTTCTAGTTGATCAATATTCTTCTCTTTGGAAATATCTCCCAGCGTTTCGGCGTTTAGATATGCGCCTCCGCTCAGATTGTGAATTAGACTCCAGGCTATTTCCGTTTCTCTATCATCCAAATGTAAGAATGATAACTGTTCGACGACTTCATCATTCATTTGCCGTCCGTGCGCGATGTTTTCTACTAATTCAGAATGCGTTGACGAAGTGTATTCGCGAATCAGAAATGGATTTTCCAGCAATTTTTCTTCGACGTGTTCCGCCAAATCCAAATTACTCATTTCTAATATTTTCAGAGAATACTGCAGCGATTGCGACAAAATTGGTCGCTGACTGAGGAATAACAGGACGTCAGTTTTCTTTTCCATGAATGGAGTTATAGAAAGAAAAACTTTCTCCAAGGTAAATTTTTTTAGCTTTATCGCTATTTATTATCTGATTCGGGGCTCCCTCTACCAAAATTTTTCCCTCAAACAATATATAGGCATAGTCGGCTAGCGGCAGAGCGTCCCTCACGTTATGGTCAGTAATGACGACTCCAATTCCTTTATTTTTCAAGTCTAAAATGACTTTTCGCATTTCCGTAACAGCCAATGGATCAATTCCGGCCAATGGTTCGTCCAGCAATATAAAATTTGGTTTTGTGGCCAGTGTTCTGGCTATTTCCAATTTACGCCTTTCTCCGCCGGAAATACTAACTGCCGGAGACTTTCTAACGCTTTCCAGAGTCAGGTCTCTCAATAGTTTTTCAAGAATAAGCGGCCATTTTTTCTCATTAATTTTATTCATTTCCAAAACGGCCGTTATATTCTCTTCAACTGTTAATCCACGGAAAATGGAGGTTTCCTGTGGCAAATATCCTATTCCAAGTCTGGCTCTCCGATACATGGGAAGTTCCGTTATGTCTTTTTTATCGAGAAATATCTGACCGCTATCTGGTTTTATTAGCCCACAAAGCATTGAAAAACTCGTTGTTTTCCCGGCTCCGTTGGGCCCCAACAGCGCGACTACTCCGCCTCTGGAAGCGCTAAAGCTTATATCATCCAGAATAACTTTCTTATCGATTACTTTCCTTAGATTTTTGCATACTATTCCGTCATTCATGGGGTACGTTTCCTATCATCCATAACGCCGCTGGAGTTATTTATGCTAATCTCTCCGCTGCGAATATCCAAAGTTGCAGAGTTTCCAAAAATATCGCCCTGGTTACCAGATACCATAACATTATCGCAAACGGTTACCATATCGCCCTTAAAAACGCCTCTGTCGGCGCGGATAATAGCGTCTTTTGTCTTTATTAGCAAAGAACCGGTGGCAACAATATCGTCAATGACACCATATTGGTCCAGAGTAGCGCGCATGTGATCGGATCTAACGTCATAATGGTTGCCGTTTTTTTTGTATAGCAGAATTACTTCATCGCGCGCCTCTACATTATTCCCAGAATGAAGGATATTTTTTCTGGCTCGCAGGCGATAATTAGCGGCGACATAGAAGGCGTTGCCGACGGCCTCCATACTTTTGGCAGATTTCCCATACTCTTCAGCAAAATTGATAATCATTTTGTCCGACGTAATTCTATCAGTTCTTAAAAAACCTTCCACATTGCCAGTCAAGGTCAAGATATTTTTATTTATATCAAAAAAATATTTTTGGGAGGATGCTTTTACATCTTTGCGCGATATTGTGATTCCATCGTTGCCGCTTGCTATCTTTTTTGTAAAATCCACCAGAGATTTTTCCGTTTCAATGGAGAGTCCAGCGTCCGTTTTCAAGCGAACGTTTCCCGTGAATTCGCATAACGTTTGATCCGCGCGGATCGCTTTGGTTAGATCGGCTGAGACAGTTCCATTTTCTCCATTGGACATAGTGAATGTTAAAGTTATATCCTCGAAAATAAAATTATCCTTTTTGCTTTCGGACGCTTTTTTTGATGAAAGACTTATTTTTCTGCCCTTATCATCCTTAGTTTTAAATGTAACCTCAGAGAACGCGTTATTTTTCCCATGAAAATTAATATCTAGGCTGGAAATTAATTTTTTAGCGGAAATAACCGGAATGGCCAGCGCTACGATGACGCCAAGCGCTGCGACAATAAAAAAAACAGACAACATTCTGATGCGAAATTTTCTTTTACGCAAGACCGGCTCTTAGACAATCATGGATGTGCAATATACCGCGAGGAACTTTATCCCGCTCTGTCACAAATAGGCTTGTGATTTTGTAGCTGTTCATTATTTTTGTGGCTTCCTGAGCGAACATCTCGCCGGAGACGAGCTTGGGATTCCTCCCCATAATGTCCCGGGCCTTCATGTCTAAAAAATTAGGCGAAATGCTTCTTCTTAGATCTCCGTCCGTGATTATGCCGACAATCTTGTTTTTGGCGTTCACAACGCAGGTGCAGCCAAATGATTTCTTGGTCATTTCTATGAGAACAGATTTCATGGAATCGTTTTCCCTCACCATCGGCGGGTTCGTATGCATTAGGTCCTGCACCGTGAGCAAACGCTTCCCCAAAGTTCCTCCGGGATGAAGTTTTTTGAAATCATCTCGATTAAACTCCTTTCTTTTTAGAAGACACAGAGCAATCGCATCGCCGATGGCTATCATCATCGTTGTGGTCGTCGTTGGAGCCAAATTATAGGGACAAGCTTCCCGTATTTTTGGCATTAGAATTTTTACCGTAGCCGATTGCGCAAGAACGCTATCTGGATTGGAGGTCAGGGCAACTATGTCGACGTTAAATCTATTGGCATAGGATAGCATTGGAATTAATTCTTGCGTATCACCGGATAAAGACAGCACCATAAGAACGTCGTCCCGTGAAATTTCTCCCAAATCACCGTGACTCGCCTCTCCAGGATGAAGAAAAAATGACGGCGTGCCGGTCGAAGCCAGCGTAGCAGAGATTTTCCGACCAACATGTCCAGGTTTTCCAATTCCAGAAACGATAACGTGACCGCCTCTTTTACTATAAAACAGATCGATCGCCGATATTATGGAATCATCAACGGAATCGTGAAGCATTTCCAGTCCGGCAATTTCTTCTCTAAGTATGGATTTTACATATTTCAGTTCTTTGCTCATGTCTATCATTCCACCGTAACAGATTTTGCCAAATTTCTTGGCTTATCGACGTCCGTGCCGCGTAAAACTGCCACGTGATAGGCAAGCAGCTGCAGCGGCAGAGAGTACAATATAGGAGCGAATTCTGAATTAACGTTCGGCAATACAATCTTCACGACTTCGGAAGGCAACAGCTCGCTGCCGGAAGAATCCGTAAAAATCAAAATATTGTTGCTGCGCGCAAGAATTTCCTGAATATTGGATGCGTTCTTTTCGAATAACTCATTGTGAGGACACAGGCATATCACGGGAACGCTGTCGTCTATTAGAGCTATGGGACCATGCTTCATTTCTCCGGAAGCGAACCCTTCCGCATGTAAATAGGATATTTCCTTGAGTTTCAGCGCACCTTCCAGAGCTATGGGATACAATGATCCACGAGCAAGAAAGATGGCTCCATTAGCTTTCGCGATATTTTTGGATACTTTCCCGATTTCTTCATAGAGAAGCAGCGTTTCTTCGCACAATGCCGGAATATTATGCAACTTCTGCAGCAAAAATTCATATCTACAAAAGGCAATTATCGCCAATATTGTCAATTGGGCCGTAAAAGCTTTGGTGGACGCAACTCCAACTTCTAGGCCGGCTTCTGTGTAGAAAACAAAGTCCGCAGCCCTAGAAATTGCGCTATTTTTCACATTTGCGATGGCCACTATCCTTGAAGCGCTGTTTTTGCGAACATATTCTATCGCTTCCAGCGTATCTATGGTTTCTCCCGATTGGGTTATCACTATCACCAGCGTATCATTTTCGATAATGGGCGATCTATATCTGTATTCGGAGGCTATTTCCACATGTGTAGGAATTTTAAAGAATTTCTCAAACCAGTAGCGGGATACCATTCCGGCGTGATAGGAAGTTCCACAAGCCAAAATGAGAATTCTTGAAACGCCTTCCCAAATACGCGTATCCATTTGATTGTGCAGCATAGTTTTTCGAATGGCGTTTGGTTGCTCCATTATTTCTTTTAGCATGTAATGGGAATATTCGCCTTTGCCTGAATTTATGAAATCAGGAGATACAGAACGTGCTTTTCTTTCTGCCAAATTGGAATCTTTATCGAAAAGTAATATGCGATCCCTTGTCACTTTCACGCGATCTCCGTCTTCCAGATAAAAAATTTCATCACACATGGATGATATGGAGCTTGCATCTGATCCAATACAGAAATTTTTACCTCGTCCTACTGCAAGCGGGCTCCTGTGACGAGCTGCAAACAATGTGCTCGGCGCCGCTGAAAATATTATCGCAAAAGCGTAAGCGCCCTCGATGGATTTTAGTAAATTTTCAAAAGCATCATCTGGAGAAGCTCCGCGATCGATTTCTCTCTGCAGAAAATGTGCCACAACTTCCGTATCCGTTTCTGTCTCAAAAACATAGCCGTCGTTTTGAAGATCAAATTTCAGTTCCTTGTAGTTTTCTATGATGCCATTATGAACCACGGCGACATCTCTGGACGTTATTGGATGAGCGTTACTTTCTGTAGGTTTACCATGGGTAGCCCAGCGGGTATGGCCTATTCCAAGAGATCCGGCAATGGTGCTGCGACTAAGTTTCTCTTTTAGGTTCGGCAGTTTTCCTACGGCTCGTTCTTTCACAATTTTCCCATCGGAAATAACTGCTATGCCAGCAGAATCGTAGCCGCGATACTCCAATCTCTCTAAACATTCGACTATCTGAGCAACTACGTCGTTGCCGTTTTTATCAACTATGCCTATGATTCCGCACATTTATTTTTTATCCTTTGAATTTCTAGAGTTTCTGGGCCAATTTTTGATATTTCGTTGAGTCCCTCGAGCAATTGCAAGAGCGCCATCTTCTACATCCTCGGTTATGACGCTTCCGGCTCCAACTGTCGCATTAGCGCAAACTTTCACAGGAGCTACTAGAGCAGTATTGGAGCCGATGAATACATTTTCTCCCACAAATGTTTTATGTTTATTGATCCCGTCATAATTGCAGGTGATTGTTCCAGCTCCAACGTTGCTATTTTTACCTATCTCGCTATCTCCCACATAGCTCAAGTGGTTTATTTTGACGTTTTCTGCAATGACGCTGTTTTTTATTTCTACAAAATTCCCAACTTTTGCGCCGTCGCCTATCTCGTTTCCAGGTCTCAGGCGAGTAAACGGGCCTATTTTAGCGCTGCCTACTTCGCTACCTTCCACAACGCAGAAGGGACCAATTTCGGCGCCGCTTTTTAGGCGCACGTTTTCCAAAAATATAACATACTGATGGATTAAAACATCCTTTTCCACAATGGTATCATGAGAAAAAAACACAGTTTCCGGAGCAATCAATCTAGCCCCGTTGCTTAGGCATTTTTCACGCATTTTTTTCTGGAAATATCCTTCCAATAGAGCTAATTCCGCCAGCGTGTTTGCTCCCGCCAGCTCCTCTGCGTTCCCCTGATGATATCGGCACAGATACCCTGCTTCATGGGCCATGCGCACTATGCCTGTAATGTAAAACTCGCCGGTTACGGAGCTCGGTTGCATCTCGTTCATAAATTGTCGAAGCAGAGTTTTTTTCACCAGCAATCCGGCATTATAAAGGCGCGTCATTTCATGACATTTTGAAGAGGCGTCCTTTCTTTCGATAATGCTCTTCAAGGTTCCAGGTTCGTCGCCGAGCTCTAGTCTTCCAAGTTCAGAAGAGTCTTCGGAATTCAAAGCAAGCACGATTACGCCGGTTCTAGGACATTTTTCAGTTTCGGACAATTTCAGCAGGGTTTCTGAAGATACGAGCGGAATGTCTCCATACAGAATGTAAACCCAACCTAAATCATCTGCGGCAGCCGCGTTCAGACCGCATCTTACTGCGTCTCCTGTGCCCAACGGCGTTCCCTGACAAGCTATTTTTACATCGTCGTCCAATTCCAGCCAAAAATCTTTATGAGATGGTTTTAGAACGGCAATTATCTCGCGCGGATTAATCTTTTTCGCGCTATTTATCACGTGACCGAGTAAAGACAACCCTCCAATTTTATTGAATACTTTTGGAATGGAAGATTTTAGCCTGGAACCGTCTCCGGCAGCCATTATAATGACCGAATCGGCAGATTTATTCACATCTTTCTCCCGGAAATAAATTTACGATCTGTAAACCTTTCACTGATAAGTTATCAATGACAGGTCTAATAATAGTATTTTTTTGTGAAATTACCATGGTTGCCGGACAAAAATTATGAATAAGATCGTGGCCATACTCGGAATCATTGTTCTATTAACGCTTGGCGGATTGTTTTTCTGTGCTGGATTTTTTACGGGCACAACCATGTCTCCAACTAAAATCGCCGCCGACGCAGAAGCGCAAGCAGATTCAGAAAAAAAGATTACCACGAAGGATGTTGAAGACGTTATCGACCCAAAATCGACGACCATTTCAGACAAAATTATGGAGATTCTATCGTCAGCCGCCGATACGGCGACCAGCAAAATTTCCGACGCCATAGACAATACTGGGAAACAAAATGCTTCAAAAGATAAATCTCAATTGACTATGGACTCTCTTCTACGAGAAATTATGGCAAGCCATGCTGAAAATGATAACTGTTCACCAGAAAAGACTTTAGAGCAGATTAATTCGCCCAAGTCAGTGGATCCAAACAGTCTTCAGGGCAAGAAAATTGTGTTTGTGGGATATTTTAAAAATAAAATCGCCTTTCAGGTGCAAAAATTACTCGTCGGAAAAGGCTATAGAGCCCACGTGGAAGTTTCTAAAGCCGGCGATAACGAGTCCTTTATTTTTTGTGGACCTTTTAAAAAGGAAGCAAATGCCAAAAATCTGGTCAAATGGCTTCAAAAGCACAACTTTTTGGAGGCAAGAATTGTAAGCGTATCCGACGAAGCTATAGAGGAGACAATATACGATTTTGTCAACGACGATGACAACAATATGCCGGAGAACACCGAGAAAAGCGCTGTTCCCATCTATGTCGCTCCTCCTCAGCAACCAGTCGCTCCTGTGCAGACAGCGGCGCAACAACCGCAAATTCAGCAGGCGCCAGAGCAACAGAATCCAGTTTTGCCACAATTGCAGCAACAGGCTATTCAGCAGCAACAGCAAATTATTCAACCACAGCCTGTTCAACCGCAACAACAATTCCCAATTCAGCAGATACAGGTACCCCAAATCGGCTCCTAGTACAAATTTCTTCAGTTAATCTTGATTTACTACGGATCATGATTGGATTATGATTGCTCGTTTGCGTGGTGACGGCATGGTAAAAAGAATAGCGTTGGTAACTGGTGGAACTAGAGGCATTGGAGCTGGCGTTTCCGTTGCTCTGAAGAATGCAGGCTATAGGGTAGCGGCAATTTATCAAAGCAACGCTGTAGCAGCTGAAAAATTTTCCCAAGAGACGAGAATAACAATTTTTTCATGGGACGTATCAGATTATGAGGCTTGCTCCAAGGGAGTGGAGGAAGTTTGCGCCAATCTCGGCGGTCCAGTTGACGTCTTGATCAATAATGCCGGAATTACCAGAGATTCCATGCTGCATAAAATGACTACGAAGGACTGGAACGACGTCGTCAATACGAATTTGAATTCTGTTTTCAACATGTGTCGCTGTGTAATTCCATCCATGAGATCTCGTGAATTTGGCCGCATCGTAAACATCAGTTCCGTAAACGGCCTGAAAGGACAGATCGGCCAAACGAATTATTCCGCCGCTAAGGCTGGCGTATTGGGGTTTACAAAAGCGCTGGCATTGGAGTCCGCTTCCAAAAATATTACGGTTAACGCAGTTGCTCCCGGGTATATAGCTACAGACATGACAGACGTTTTGAAAGGTGATATAAGGGAAAAAATCGTCGCCGGAATTCCAGCAGGCAGATTTGGGAATGTTGACGAGGTTGCGAACGCCGTGTTGTTTTTGGCGAACGAAAATGCGTCTTTCATCACTGGAGCTGTGCTAAACGTAAACGGCGGACAGTATTTGTAGGAATGCGGAAAGTAATTATGGAAAAAGGTCGTTCATTTGAAACCATTGTCGGAACTGCGGTTCTTGCGGTGGCAATTTTCTTCTTTCACTATGTCTACAGCAGATCCAGTTGGAAAAGCGTGGACGGCTATCATCTGATGGCGAAATTCGACAGGGCGGACGGGTTATCCGAAGGAGTTGACGTTAAAATCAGCGGAGTCAGAGTTGGAAAAGTATCGAGCCTGGAACTGGATCCGTCATCGTTTTTTGCAGTAGTGAAATTTTATGTCTCCGAAAAAGTTAAACTTCCCGACGATAGCAGCGCCAGTGTAGCTAGCGAGGGCCTTTTTGGAGGTAAGTACCTGTCGATCACGCCAGGTGGCAGCAAAGAAATTCTTAAGCCAGGCGATGAAATTGAGAATACTTCAGGTCCATTAGATCTTGAATCTCTTTTGGGAAAATATATCTTTTCTTCTTCCGACTCCGGAAAAGAAAAATAAGTAGGTATAATTTATGAATTTGTTTGGCGAAAAGACGCTGCGGAAGGTGATTCTCAATCCTCTGGCTCAATTGGTGTTTGTAATACTTCTTGTTTTTACTTTCTGCGGCCAGTTGCCGGATAACGTGATTAGGTTTTTCCTTACCATAAGCGTTTTCCTGAAAGAAGTACTCACTTTTGTTCTGCCATTTCTACTTTTTAGCTTCATAGCAGCGGCATTGTCGTTCATTCCGCGCGGCGGAGTGCTTTTTGTGCTTGGATTAATGGCGATGGTTTCTCTATCTAATTTTTTGAACATTCTAATATCGGGAAGCGTCGGCTTTTTGCTGTTATCAGATCTGGAGACTAGCGGATTAGAAAGAAGCGAAATTGTCCTGCGGCCATATTTTGACATACATTTACCGCATATTGCAGAATCTACGACTGCCCTCTTAATTGGAGTCGCTGTTGGCTTCATCAATTCCATATATCCCAATAAATATGCCTCCGAGGTCATAAAATTCATTCATGATTTGGTTCTAAAGTTCATGAAGAAAATTTTCGTTCCTTTGCTGCCGCTATTTGTGGGAGGGTTCCTGCTCAAACTATGCAGAGAGGGGAAGATGACGGGCTTCATGGAGCATAATTTGTGCGTTTGTGCCATGATGTGTGGATTCTTGCTATGCTACTTGACGCTGTGGCTGACGGCTGCAGCGTCTTTTAAATGGAAAGAGATCGTTAAAATCATAAAAAATATTTTTCCAGCGGTGGCGACTGCATTCAGCTCAATGTCTAGCGCCGCTGCGCTGCCGCTGTCCCTGGAATCCGCGAGAAAAAACACCGGCGACAAAATTTTAGCGGATGCCGTGATGCCTTTGACTCTAAATTTTCATATGGTGGGAGACACCATACTGGTGCCGATCATGGCCATGCTGGTAATGTTGTCTTTCAATCATCCGCTGCCCAGCATTCAGAATTTTATAATGTTCGGACTATTTTTTGTCCTGAATAAATTTGCCGGCGGAGGCGTACCCAGCGGGACAATTATGGTCACTATTCCGGTTTTAAAAGAATTTCTCGGATTTGACGACGGCATGGTGGCATTTATTGTTGCTTTCTACGGAGTCATCGACCCGATAGCTACTGCTGGGAATGTTGCGGCCAACAACCTTTTTGTTATAATTTTTCAAAAAATAAAGAAGCAGATGCAAATTCGATTTCGAAGAAATGTCCATGAATTCACATAAAAATGCAGGTATAAAAATGGAAAATTTAGAAAACAAAATCGAAAAACTCTGGAATGGTCAATCGGACGATGTGTCCTGCATTTGCGAAGCTATGGAAAGTATGAATATCGGGAAACTGCGCGTAGCCAATAAAATAGACGGGCAATGGAAGACGAACGAGTACCTCAAGAAGGCGATTCTTTTATTTTTTGAGCATAGGAAGTCTAAAATCATGCACGGGAGCGAATGCGAATTTTTTGATAAAGTTCCGTTGAAAACAAAAAATTGGAGCGAAACTGACTTTATCGAGGCTGGATTTCGCGCTGTTCCGGGAAGTTTGATCAGGTACTCTGCCTACGTCGCAAAATCTGTGGTTATCATGCCGAGTTTTATAAATGTCGGAGCCTACGTCGACGAAGGCTCTCTGGTAGACACCAACGCTCTTGTGGGAAGCTGCGCCCAGATCGGAAAAAATTGTCATATTTCCGATGGAGTTACCATCGGCGGAGTACTGGAGCCTTTGCAGGCAAATCCCGTCATAGTGGAAGACGGCTGTTTCCTGGGAGTTCGCAGCTGCGTGACCGAAGGCGTCATCATTGGAGAAGGCGCAGTCCTCGGCGCCGGAACGATTCTTACCTCTTCCACGAAAATTTTGGATAGGGAAACTGGAAAAATTTCCTACGGAAAAATTCCTCCATACTCCGTAGTAGTTCCAGGCGCATATGCATCCGGAAACGTAAATATATCCTGCGCAGTAATAGCGAAACATGTAGACGAAGGAACGCGTCAAAAGACTTCGGTAAACGACATATTAAGACTTCTATAATGGATGTAATTTCACTGTGCTCAGATCTAATCAGGTGCAAAAGCGTTACTCCCATTGACGACGGCGCCATTGAATGCGTATCGTCTTTTCTAAAATCTCTTGGATTTGAAACGACAGTTCTGACTTTTTCATCTCCAGACGGCTCAAATTCGATAAAAAATCTATTTGCAAAATACGGTAGCTCCAAAAGGAAAACTTTAGGATTTTTAGGGCATACGGACGTAGTGCCTCCGGGAAACGATTGGGAAACTGATCCATTTGCTGCGCTCCAGAAAAACGGATTTTTGATTGGTCGCGGCGCAGTTGACATGAAAGGCAGCGTCTCTGCCTTTTGCTGCGCGGTTCAACAATTTATAAGACAAAAATTTGACGGAACCATTGAATTTTTCATAACCGGAGATGAGGAAGTTGGTTCCTACGAAGGAACTCGATCGCTAATTAAATGGGTCTGCGAGAACGCGTATATGCCGGACGATTGTCTGATTGGCGAACCGTCGTCGCAAAAAAACCTTGGCGATGTAATTTCTCTCGGACACCGCGGTAGCATGAATGTTATGGTGAAGTCTTATGGAAAGCAAGGACACTCCGCCTATCCGGAGAATTATAAAAATTCTCTTTCTGATCTGTGCCGATACGTAGCAAAAATGGTAAATTACGCATGGAAGCACGAGGATAAGAGATTCCCCTCGACCAATTTAGAGCCGACGCTGCTGTTCGCCAGTAACTATGCCGTCAACGTTGTTCCGGACGAATCTTCCGCAAATTTAAATATCAGATTCGGCGGTGATTATAGCGCCGACAGTTTGAAACAGATCCTGCTCGATGAAGCAAAAGAGTTTGAGCTTTCTCTTGAATTTTTTCTGAGCGGAGAACCCTACTATTGCAATGATGAAAATCTCAAACGGATATTATCAGCGGCCATAAAGGAAACCTCCGCCATCGATCCGGTATTTTCGACGGCCGGCGGCACGTCGGATGGCCGCTATATGATAAGATATTGTAATATAATTGAATTTGGCCTACTGGATGCCGCCATGCATCAAAAAAATGAAAGAGTAAAGATATCCGATTTACGGAAACTTGAAGAAATATACCTGGCATTTCTGCAAAAATATTTCGCATGATTAGAGAGATTCTGGAGATAGACAGCGGAGCGCTGTCAGAAATTCATCAACGTTGTTTTGAAGAAAGATGGAGCGAAGAAAGTTTTCGCCATATGTTGCTTCAGAGGTGTTTCAGCGGCTTAGTTGATGAGGACGGGACCGTTGTTCGCGGATTTATTCTAGCCAACATAGTACTTGACGAAGCTGAAATTATCGCCTTCTGCGTTTTGCCAGAATTTCGCAATCGAAGCATAGGCAGATCTCTTCTTGACGAATTAATAAAGCGTTTTGTAAAAAAACATGTGAAAAAGATGTTTTTAGAGGTTGCAAAAGATAACCACGAAGCTATCTGGCTATATAAATCAATGGGTTGCAAAGAACTGAGCCAACGACTGAACTATTATCGCTGCAAACGTGGAACCAAAGACGCAATTGTGTTGTTTAGAAGTTTGTAATTTTTTTGCTTTTTATTTGACAAGAAGGGTGCTATCACCGACGCCATTGTATTTTAGTCGATTGAAAATCGAGGATTTTTGCGCGAGAATGGCATTTTTATTATTGATAGGAGCGGCGTTCTGTAGAGCCGGCGTTTAATTGCCGCGCTTTGCCGACGCGCTTTTTTAGGAAGGTTTGTTTTTGCATAACCTCTTCGTAGGAAAATGATTTGCTGTCTAAATCTGGCAGATCAGGAGTTTCATACCTGGAGCATGAAGCGCAAAAAACAACAAAAACCGACCGTTTCAGAAATTTAATCATCTATTTCCCATGGATTTTATCTTCGTAAATAATCGCATCCTTAAACTCTCTGCATGAGGAGATAGCGGTCTTTCAATGTAGCATTTTTTTCTAATCTTCGCGCTTGGGTATATGTCTGGGTTATTTATTAGGTCCCTATTCACGTATTTGTTGGCTATGATAACCGCGTTAGCCCTGGAAGTTTTATTCGTCACAAGGGATATTACCAGCGGATGGAATAGAAATTTTAAGAATGCATAGGCATTGTTTACGTGTCTGGCTCCCAGCGGAATTGCCGCCACGTCCACCCACAAAGCAGCTCCTTCTAGAGGGTAGAAAAACTTAACGTTTGGCATACGGTTATCGCAACTTACCTTGAGAATATCTCCAGAGGCGCTTAGCACGACGCAGGCATTTCTGGATGACAGATCTTCGAAGCCAAAGGAAGTAAATTTGAATATAAATGGCCTGATTTTTTTCAAATGCTCTGCCGCTTTTATTATATCGTCTTCGTTTTCTGTTTCTGGATCTAGTCCGAGATAGGCCAGTATCGCCGGAAATAACTCATCCGGCGATTCATAGAGAGATATTCTGTGTTTACTTATTTTTTCGGCATAAACGGGATCAAATAATAGGGCAAGGCTATTTTTAGGCGCATTTTTAACCAACTCGTCCACGATTTTTTCATCCAATCCAATTCCTGAAATTCCAAACTGATACGGGACGGCATAGGTATTGTTTTTGTCGTAAATGGAAAGCCTTTTTAAAATATCTTGATCAAAAACAGAGAAATCCAGGCGAGTTTTATCCAATTCTTGATAGATACCTGCTTTCAGTTGTCTAGAAAAATGCGGCCATGCAGTGGGGAATACTATGTCGTATAGCCCTCCGCCGGACAACAATTTTGCTTCCAGAATTTCGTTGGAATCAAAAATATCGACAATCACCTTTATGCCAGTGAGATTTTCGAACAATTCTATTAGTTCGTAGGGTATATAATCTATTCCCACAATTATATACAAACACTTATCCTCGTCGAGCGGAGAAAATTTTTCGCCAGCTAACGCCCGTTGAAGCTCTGTATCGCTGTGTATTACTGTGCTTGGTTTCAGAAAAATAAAGGCGCAGAACGCTCCCAATAGCGATACTAAAAATAGATATTTTCTCATACCTTAGAGGCTTTTTCCTTTGATGTTTCCTCGGCCTCTTTGGTTTTATGATATTTATAGGATCCATAGGGAATCGATAGTAAATACGCGAAAATCAGCACGGAAATTGTTAACCATATCTCGGTTATCAAACAAATTACCAGAACGCTGATGGATAGCAGCGTAGCAATGGTAAAACCACTACCGACCTCTATCATTTTTGACGAGAAAGTTTTTAGCGTACTGATCATCAATATTCCAGAGCCAAGAAGGCAGAATGCCACAAATATTGGATTTAAAAACGTATAGCAACCGGTTTCCAAAAACAGAACCATTGGAAGCATAACGATAATTGCGCCGATCGGAGCTGGCACTCCAGAAAAATATTTTTTCCCCCACTCTGGAACTGGCTCATCCGAAAGCTGAGCGGCATTAAATCTAGCCAATCTGAGAGCGCAACATACG
>JAISOD010000073.1 GCA_031275895.1 Holosporaceae bacterium
GCTTTCGACTGCTTCTCTTCTTTCGTTAATCTTTTCTTCATTGCAAATACCTCCATTAAAACAAACCTTATTAGGTCTACCAAATCTCGGCCTTTACACAAAATTATTTACGGTCTCGATGAAAGTTGTTCCTGCGCCAAAAATAGGATAATATGCCGCCGATGGTGACATTTGAGGAGAAAAAAACAATGCAAAGAATACTAGCGACTTCGATTTTATTGTTTGCTGCGCTTTTGTCCATTGGCGGCTGCGCCAGGAACATTTCTTCCAATACCTATGATGCTAAAACGCTTGGTTCTGCTTCGCACACTTATCCATGCGTCGTAATTAGTTCTCGTAGAGTAATGGTCGAAGAGGGCGAGCGGTTAGAGGACAACAAAACCGGCGGTGTAATTGGAGCGATTGCCGGCGGCGTGCTTGGCAATGCATTCGGCGGCGGTCGCGGCAGAATAATCACAACCGCCGGCGGAGCTTTGGCTGGAGCGGCGGCAGGCGCATACGCGGAGAAGAGTCTAAAGTCTCAGGAAGCAATAGAATATGTGGTTGAGCTGCAATCCGGCGAGATGCGGTCCGTCGTGCAGGGTACGGACGTGATTTTGAGTAACGGACAGGCTGCGTATTTGATTGTGGACACAAAAGGACGCTCTAGACTCGTTGCTCGCTGATGCGGCGCGATGATGGCTTGAATCTCCGGCGAGTTTTTCATGCATGTAATCGCTCGGCCTACCGAAGATAATTTAGAGCGTGCGCTGGATGTTTTATCAGAGGGCGGTCTTGTGGTTTTTCCTACCGAGACCGTCTATGGTCTTGGAGGTAACGCCTATGACGACTCCGTCGTCGCTAAGATTTTTCAGTACAAGAATCGTTCAGAATTTAGCCCCCTGTCCGTTTGCTACGCCAGCCTGGAGGCCGCCGGCGATGATGTTGTAATTAACGCTCGCGCCCGCCTGCTCGCGGAAAAGTTTCTGCCGGGCCCCGTAACGGTTATTTTGAAACGAAGGGCGAATTCGCGATTGTCCTGGCTATGTTCATCGGGTCTAGAGACGATTGGAGTCAGGATTCCATCCCATGATACGCTGAGGTATTTACTGGAGCGATTGCCGTTCCCGCTGGCGGCTCCAAGCGCCAATAGGTCCGCCGAGCTGAGTTCAACAACGGCTCTGGACGTCTCGCGCAGCCTGAGCGCCAATGGCGAATTATTTATCCTAGACGGTGGCAGAAGCCAATTGGGAATAGAGTCGACCATTCTGGATTTAACTTCTGAAAAAATAAAAGTACTGAGAATGGGAGCCGCGAATCTGGATGAAATTTCCGCAAAATGCGATTTTCAGCTGGCAATGGAGGATGGCTCGTCGTCGAAGCCGGCAACGCACTACCGTCCAAAGAAAAAAGTTGTCATTAACGCGTCGTTCGTACCCGAGACCTGCGGTCTGCTAGCTTTTGGCGAGCCTTTTCCAAACAAATGCAGGCGTCTGATGAATCTAAGTCGTAGCGAAAATCTCCAAGAGGCAGCGGCAAATTTATTCTTTATGCTTCGTAAGCTCGACGAAACTAATATTGACGCCATATACGTAATGCCAATTCCGCAGCGCGACGTAGGCATAGTCATAAACGATAGATTGACGCGCATGACCTAGGAAAATTTAGGAAAGCTACTAAATGGCTCCTCGGGACGGGCTCGAACCGCCGACCCAGTGGTTAACAGCCACTTGCTCTACCTCTGAGCTACCGAGGAACACGCGGCTAAAGTAGCAGAAAAATCTTGATATTGCTAGACGTCTTTCATGTGTAGACTAAAATAAAATAATCGTGATTATGTTAAACGCGTTTCAAAATAGATCTCTTTCGTAACCGAGTATTAATCTTCCGATAATATCTGCCGCAATTTTGCTAGTAGGAACGGAGAGTTTGTTCAAAATTGAGGAGATAGCATATGTATCGGCTGTTAGACATTATCAGAAAGTTAATAATACCAAACGCCATTTCTAATTATCGAAAAAATAGCCTGCATGCCCTGGGAATTAATATATCATTTCGATTCATGACGTCTAAAATAAAGATACAAGGACGAAGGTTAGGAAAGAGGTCTAATATCAGGTGATGATTTTCCCCATAAGGTCTTTGCGCCCTCTAAGAAAGTCTTCTCCTGACATTGCGTTTTTACCTGCCGGTCGGACAAGAGTCAATCGTAACGATCCTCCGCCTCCGCAGGACACCGCCATTCCGGCTGATATGCGTCCCGCCTGACGAATAGCGTCGTCCATTGTAATTTCAGCATCTAGAATTTGTACGCGAAGGCCTGCTATTTCGCACCAGGCTCCGGGAGTCGGAGAAAATGCCATAATTTGGCGCAAAATATTCTCGGCGGAGTTATGCCAATCTACCCTGCTGGATTCTTTGTTCACTTTCGGAGCGTAAAGCGCTCCACTCTCCGGTTGTCTCCGCGCTTTAAAGAGTTTTTCTTCTAAATTATTGATCACGTCCACAATCATCTCTGCGCCAATGCGCCCAAGCCGCTCTTCCAGCTCTCCATGGTTGGTTTTTGAAGTAATATCAACGGATTCGACTGCAATAATATCTCCAGTATCAACTCCAGAGTCCATTTTCATGATGGTGACACCAGTTTGGGAATCTCCCGCCAAAATAGCTGATCGAATAGGAGCGGCCCCTCTCCACCTCGGCAGCAGAGAAGTATGGATATTTATGAAGCCGTGAGTCGGTACGCGCAGCATATTGGCTGGAATGATAAGCCCGTAGGATGAGACCACAGCTAAATCCGGCCTTAACGATCGCAGCAACTCCTCTTGCCCAGATTTTAGCGATTGGGGAATGTAAACGTTGATGTTTTTGTCTTCGGCAAAACGCTGCACAGGAGATTTTTGAATTTTGTAACTTCTTCCAGTCGGTTTAGGCGCTTGAGCATAGACTGCAATTACGTTAAATCCAGCGTCCAGCAGAGCTTTCAGCGCCGTCAGCGAAAAATCCGAGGTTCCCATGAAAACCAGGCGAAGATCATGCGGCATTATCGCGTCGTCTTGCTTCATGTGGAGATTTTATCCTACTGCGCGCCGTTTTCATGTGAAACAGCCTTTGTATTTGGAAGCACTGATTCCTCTCGCAATTTTTTAAACTTTTGAACGACGCGGGCACGCGCCAATTTGCTCATGTGATCAATGAACAGATGACCGTTCAGATGATCTATTTCATGCTGAATACAAAAGGATAACAGGCCTTCCGCACGCTGAATGACTTTGGGTGAAAAATTTTCGTCCAAATACTCCAGCGTTATGGTTTTATGGCGAAAGATGGTCTCTCGTAACAGCGGAAGAGATAAACACCCCTCGTTGGACTCCTCGACCTCCACAGATCTCCATGTAATGCGCGGATTTATCAGAACGTACAGAACGCGCGGTTCTTCTCGCAGATCTATCACTGCTATTTTTTTCAAAATTCCCACCTGAGGGGCCGCTAACCCTATACCATTCCATTCGTAGAGCTTAGCTGCCATCTCATGGGCAAGCTCAATCGACGCTAAATCCCCAACTGCCACGTCGGCGCATTTCCTAAAAAGCGTTGGATTCGGATATTGCAGTAGCTCCATTGGCCCGCCAAAGTGAAAACGTTATTCGACACCGCCTATATGGTACCATATGAATGCCAGCAGATTCAATGCGACCATTCCGAAGGTAAACAAACTGCAGGGACGCAATGCGCTTCACTGCATCGCCTGCAATTGAGCATTACCGGCATTTAGCGTAACGACGTCTCTTCATCTTTGGAAAGACTCGACGAAAATGCCTTGATCATATCCAATATCTTCTTTCTTAGAGCGGGATTCAAAATTTTGTAATATGCCCGCAATAATTCAATGGATTCTCTCTTCTTTAGATTATTAAACTCATAACTGATGGCATTTTCATCATGCATTGATGAACATCCCTGATATCCGTCAACAAAATATGAAAAGTCTATTGATAGAGCGTTGGCTATACTGTAAAGGGTGCTAGCGCTTATCCTATTGGCTCCCTTTTCATATTTTTGGATTTGTTGAAACGTAATGCCCAGGTAAGAGCCAAGTTTATCTTGACTTATTCCCAAAGCTGACCTACGGGACTTCACTCTACTTCCTATATAGAAATCCAAATCTCCGGAACGAGATTTTTTGCTTGTTTTTACCTGCGAATACTCAGTCATTTAAACTCCTTAATATACATACAATAATAAAACCCGTTTCATTATAAGGTAAAAAAATAAATTTTCAATTTGAAAAGCGACGTGTCAACAAATAGGGCTTCATTTTTCTTGCGGATAGCGTGGCGCGCAGGAGAAAATGCATGCCATTGATCGATGCTAATCTGTCTTTTTGAAAATTTTTTTTACAACCTCTGATGTGTATAATTTTTGCCTTCATCAAAAAAGATCTCCTTTAGGGGGAAAGCGGTTGCCATAAAAATTTTTATTTTTTTTACAAAGCATTGTCTCTACTGGATGGAAAACTACTGTTATTTTCCATTTAATTTATGCTTATTTTGTTTGAAGTATAAGGCGCTACAAAATAACGCTTAAAATATGTGTGAAATCATATGTAGAATTATTTCTGCTATAAAATTTTAAAAAATCTTGCGGAAATATTGTATTAAAAACAACTTTTTATTAAACCATCGGTTGCGTGATGGTCTCGTGATTGATAACGAAGGATTTTAAAATTTTACTATCCGAAGCTATGAATTCTCGAAATTTTGCTGAAATATCAAAAATCTCTGCTGCTAAGTTTATGGTCTTTGTCTGTGCTATCATCGCCAGATGAAGCGCTGCGATCATCTCGCTCCGGAAGCAACTTTCCCAATGGCACATTGTGAAGCGAAGCATCCTCGTCTTTCCAGTCTGCATTCGTATCCAGCATGCTTGGCGCGTATTCTTCCAGATCGCCGCTAGATTCCGTGGACGTCTCGTTTACAGATTCGCTCGCGTCGTCGGAAAATACAGCCTCGGAGGGCGAATTACTCTCGTCCATTTCTTGAAATTCCTGCGAATCGTTCCTGCTCTTGCTCTTGTTAGATTTCTTTTCAGTGGATGATTTTTCGACCTTGTCTTTGCTGTGTTTATCTAATTTTTCCAGCATCGTTTTTTTCTTTTTGATATTTTCGCCGCCTGTATCGTTGTTTTCCGGAGTCGCCTTTTTTTCCTCCTGCTTATCTGCAGAAGATGAAGAGTCTGCTGTTGCATTTCCATCCTCATATTTCTCTTCAGCAGTAGATGAAGAAACGTTTTCCTGCGTCAGCTCGGTATTTATGTTACCGTCTGTTACAGTTGCTGCGTTAAGTTGTGATTCGGCGGAGTTCGAGTAGTTTGCAGAGTTTGAAGCTCCTTCGTAATTGCTATTGAGTCCACCAAAATTTCCTGTATTGCTGTTCCCAATGGCTCCATTATTCTGAAATGATTGCTGTATTCCCAATGCCTGCTGCTGGTTTCCATATAAATTGTTGGCGCCGGCTGTAGGCCCATAGGTGGAACCCTGGTTATATGATGAGTTCATGTCTCCGCTGCCGTAGGATGACAATGGATTTGTTTGCCCATAGGAGGAGCTGCTGTTTGCGCCGTACAGTGAACTGGAGTTTGTGGAATCATATGTAGACGATAAACCTCCTGACATATTGCCGTAGAGGTTGGAGCCCGCATTGTATGATGACGTACCTAAAGCGCTGCCGGTTGTGCCATAGAGGTTGGAACCTGTGCCATACAGTGAACTGCTATCCATGCCGCTGCTATAGGTGGAAGAAGATAGACCGCCGGTTGTGCCATAGAGGTTGGAACCTGTGCCGTACAGTGAACTGCTATCCATGCCGCTGCTATAGGTGGACGATAAACCTCCGGACGTACTGCCGTAGAGATTAGATCCTGTGCCGTAGGATGACGTACCTAAGGTACTGCCGTAGAGATTAGAGCTTGCGCCGTAGGATGACGCACCTAAAGTACTGCCGTAGAGGTTGGAGTTTGTACCGTACAGTGAACTTGTATCAATGGTGCTGCCATAGGTGGACGATAAACCTCCGGACGTACTGCCGAGATTAGAGCTTGCATCGTATGCGCCGTAGGATGACGTACCTAAAGTACTGCCGTCGTTGGCAGGATATGAATCCTGGTATGCGTCATAGTCATAATTTTCGTGAAGATTAGAGCTTGTAGCGCCATGGAATGACGAAACTTCTGCAGCGCTGCCATAGTCTGGATATTGATCGACGTATCCGTAATCTTGCTCTTCGTAGTAGTTGGCATTGTAGCGATCACGCACCGAACCGGCATCATGTTCTCCATAGTATGAGTTATCGTTGTAGCGATCACGCACCGAACCGGCGTCATATTCTCCATAGTAGGAGTTATCGTATCTTTGGCCGGAATTGTAATCTTGAGCGCCGTCCCGCGACCAAGCACGTTGATCTGAGGTTCTGGATGATCTGTTTAATTTCGCATCGTTGTCTGAAAACTCGGAATAGCCATCGGCTCGCTGTTTCGCTCTAGAAGATGAATTTCCTCTTTCGTAATCATAGTCCGAATATCCTCCTGCGCTTTGGCTTCGCGAATAGAATTCTTCTTCATTTTTGGTATTGACGTTGTATTTCCCAGAAGTGTTGTTATCTCTACGAAAATTGTCACTCATTGGCTCGTCTGTACGTTTTTCACTTCCTTCGCGATTGTAACTGCGACTTTGATTATCATCGCTGAATTTTCTCGCTTGATTGTCGCCAAGTCGTTTGTTTTCCATCTTTTGATTATCTATTTTAACGCTCCTGCCGCTAAAAAAATCTTCAATAGCAATGTTTAGCTGAGGATATTCTTCATCGCTTGCGTCGCTGTTCTTATTTCTATAAAAATTATCGTCGCGCGCTTCCTCGTCCAGGTTTCTATTGGAAAATATATCGGAAAGTTGAGACGTCTCGTCATCTTGTTCGTAGTTTGCGGCTCTACTCTCGTCATTGTTTTCTTTGCGTTTGCGTTGACTGAGTCGTGTATTTTCAGCAGTTTGGGGAGATTTTCCTTTGTCGGCAACTGCGTTCTTACGATTATTCCTGTCCGTCGATCTTGAATTGTTATCTTGTTTTTTTTCGATTCTCTTCAGATCTTTATCATCGGGAAGTAGACCGCTTATAAAAGATCCCAGAAGCGCGTCGTCTTCCTCTTCCGTTGACGAGCGGCTATCGCCGCGAATTCTTGCCTCATCGGAAGGTTTTATTTTCTCGGTATCGTCATATGTTCTGGAATAGCGATTCTGAAGTACAGAGCGAACATCGTCTCCATAGATCTTTTCGAAATTTAAAAAAAATGCTAATGCTATAAAAAACACGTAAGGCAAGGCGCTTCAATCTCCTTTGTCCTTTACATTTTAGCAAAAAATTCGTTAAAAAATTGTAAGTTTTGATAGAAATATGGATAATGCCAGATAATTTTTATAAGATAGGCACGGTTTCTGAGGGACTTATGTATGAAAGTAACAGTGCTCGGATGTGGATCGTCATTGGGGGTTCCGTCTCTAAAGTATGGTTGGGGACACTGCGATGAAAGAAACCATAAAAATCGCCGCACACGCTCTTCCATCATCATAGAAAGCGGAAATACCTCTCTGTTGGTGGATATGTCTCCGGATCTGCGCCAGCAAATATTGGATTATGGCTCCCAGAAGATAGACGCTGTAATTATGACTCACATACATTTTGACCATACATTCGGCATCAATGAATTAAGACCGTTATTCCATGACGAAAACAAAATACTACCTATTTATGCAAGGAAAAATGTGCTGAAGGAAATTGATAAGGTATTCTGGTACTTTTTTAAAGATAGCAAACACGAGCTTTATAGACCTCACATTTGCACGCGTATTTTGGAAGATAATTTTCGCATCGGCGACATATCAGGCATATGCTTTGAACAGGATCACGGTTTTTCCAAGTCTACGGGCATAAGGATCGGAAATTTCGCCTACTCCACAGACGTTGTCTCCATGGATCGCAAAATTTTTGAAAAATTAATGGGTCTTGACGTTTGGATTGTGGAGTGCACGTCATTGAGAGACGTAACTCCGACGCATGCTAGTTTAGATTTAGCGCTTCAATGGATAGACGAAGTAAAGCCGCGCAGAGCTTTTCTTACTCACATGGGAGCCACAATGGACTATGATAACTTGTTAAAAATTTTGCCGAAAAATGTGGAACCGGCCTATGATCAGATGTCCATTAGCATCTAGCTAAGTACTTCTTTCACTTTACCAACCAGCTCTTTTAGATTAAACGGCTTCGCTAGGAAATGCACTCTGCTATCGTTGGCCAGAGATTCCCTGAAACTATCCTCCGTGTATCCGGATATAAAAATTACTTTCATGTTTGGATTGTGGTTTTTTATGTGCTTCATAAGCGTTGGACCGTCCATTTTAGGCATAACAACGTCCGTGACTATCAAATCAATAGTTTCAGCCTCCTGCCTTATGAATTCCAACGCCGATTCTCCATTAGAAGCTTCTATAACTCGATAACCTTTGTCTCGCAATGCTCTTGCTCCGAAAGTGCGCACTGCGTCTTCGTCTTCCACCAACAGAATTGTGCCGGCTCCCGTGAGATCGACGATTTTATTATCGCTGTGGCTTTCTTTTGCTTTGACAACTGCATTTTCCTGAGATGCGACTTTTGGAAAATACAGACTGAATTTTGTGCCGACTCCGATCTCGCTTTCTATGGAGATAAATCCGCCAGTTTGATTGACTATACCGTATACAGTTGATAATCCAAGACCAGTGCCGTGTCCCTTTTCTTTTGTAGAGAAGAAAGGGTCAAAAATTCTGTTGAGATATTCTTCCTCTATGCCAGTGCCTGTGTCAACCACTTCAATTAACACATATTCGCCTGGCGGCATGGTATCTCCGCGCAAAAATTTTGATTCCTTGGATTTATAATTTGATGTTTTAATGGTTAGCGCTCCGCCGTCTTTCATGGCGTCTCTGGCATTGACCGCAAGATTAATGATAACCTGCTCGAACTGTATCTGATCAACTTTAACGAAGCCCAAATCTCTTCCGTGAATGACCTTTAGGTCAATTTTTGCTCCTAGAAGTCTCTTCAATAGAGCAGATAACTCCACTATCATATCAGTTACGTTTAGAATTTTAGGTTGCAGCGTTTGCTGACGTGAAAAAGCCAACAGCTGCCTCACCAAATTGGATGCGCGGTTGGCGTTTTGTTTTATCTGCATAATGTCATTGAACGATTGATCGGAAGGTAGGTATTTTTCCAGTAGTAAATCGCAATAACCAATCATTGCCGTCAGAAGATTGTTAAAGTCGTGCGCAATTCCTCCAGCCAACTGGCCCACCGCCTGCATCTTTTGCGATTGAACAAACTGGTGTTGCAATTCTTTGCGCTCTGTAATATCGACAAAATATATCACTAAACCATCGTTATCTTTTGTGCGCTTTGTGCCGTCCATTTTTGTGGCGTAGACCATTACAGTCTGTCGTCTTTTGGTTTTTAACTGAATTTCAAAGGGAGCAATTGATTTATACACGGCGCTTAGCAGTTGATATAGCTTATCTCGTACCATCTCTCGCTCTTCTTCATGAATATAATCCAGAAACGAATTATTATCCGGTTGTTCGGTCCCGATGATGGTCTTAAATGTGCGATTACATGCGCTTATAACTTCCGCGCCGTCGGTGATAACTATGCCAACTGGCGCATCCTCGAATATATGTTCGAAGTACAATTTGGTTTTCCCCAACGCCTGGATCAGATCGCTGCTCTGTTGAGTTTCTCTTGTTATCACGTATGTCCTGAGACCGTCAGAATTCTGTAAAATTTGCCTGACGACTACCTCTATGCCGTCGCTTACCTCTGATTTTAACGTGATTTTTGCAGCCAACGCATTGATTAGTTTTCCATTTTTGCTGTTGGAGGGCAGCATTTCGCTTTTCTCTTTAACAACGTATTTTTCGAAATTATTGCGAACTATATTTTCTACTTTACTGCCGATCCAATAGGAAAATGTATTGTTGCAAAAGACGATTTCGTTATCTTTATTCAGGCAGAAATAACCTATGTTGGAATTATTTATCACTTCCAATAAAAAACTGATATTGGTTTCCAAAGATTCTATTTGGGCAACTGACGGAGTTAAATCTATGATAGTCCAGCCGGAATATCCCCTATGCTCCGGCAATGGCGATACTGCAATCCTCCATAACGCAGTGCTGTCGGAATGTAGATTCATGGGAACGTCTACGTGGGACTGCTTTAAGTTTTCTGCCGCAATCTGCAGTGTTCGAATGGCTTCAACTACTTTAGGATATTTCCCAAAGCAGACTATGAAATCTTCGATGGTTCGTATCTTAAATCCTGGGAATAAATTCTGGGCAACACGATTGATAAAAATGCACCTCCCATCTTTCGAAAACACGAAAAAAGCAAACATGGAGGCATCGAATCCATGTGTGGCTATATTTTTTTGGAATGTAATCATATGATTGTGAGCGTGCATTTTTCTTATTTCTCTGGAAAATGACATGCAGATTAGACCGGTAATGAAAACGGCTATCACTGAGCAGTAATTGCCGTCTGCCATTCCAGTAATGAAGGAAAACAGCGCAAAAAATAGAAATACGCACATCAACAGTAGATGGCGGAGCGGTACTCGCTTTTTCGATAAGAATTTTTCCAGATCAATAAAAAAATCCATGATCCTTCTCGGTTTTTTTACAAAAACTAAATCGGACGATCCAGAGAGGCCAAGCCATGGAAGATTATTATTTTTTGTACAGAATTGCGATAATTTTTATCGGTTCCGTACAATTTTAAAGATGGCGACAATTTGGCTCCGTCTATTTTTTGAGAGTTAGATATCATAGCTGCGCGCTGTCGCCTAAATTCTCTATAACATAGATTGACGTTCAGGGTTTTTGCATAGGCAACGGCAGATTTATAAAGGGAATCAAATGAAATTAGTTTATCCTTTGTTCTCGCGAGGCCAAAATATGCATTCATGGAGTGGATAGTTCTATCCTTTCCGAAACCGCTTTCCAGAGCGGCCTGCGCAACTGCCAATGAAACCGGAACCGGAGCGACTCGTATTAATAAATCGTCTATATTTTTCGTTTGATAGAATTCGCAAATCATGGCGAAGTATTCTTCCTCGCCTTTGGTTAATTGAATTCCACTTCGCCGCTTATCCTGAACCAATTTAACAAATTTACGCTGACGCAGAATATTCTTGTTTACGCAGTTGACTGTAGCTGCAATGGATTTCATGAAAAAATCCATATCGTACTGGCGTTGTGAATCCGTCAATGGGATTCTTTCCAGTGGAAAATTGGGAATTTTTCCGTCTCGCAGAGCTATTTTTCGCAGAATGCCATGACATTCCCTATCTAAAATTTTGCTTACCAAAGCGCACTGAAACAGCCTATCACGACATTTTATCGAACTTTTTGCGCTACTTACCGAAGTTTCCACGCAGCAAAGATCAACGACCGAAATCGCCAGCGACAACAACAAATACAAGCGAGTAATGATTTTCATTACACGGCATTCACTACTATATCCTCGGATACTTGATGTCGAAGGGTTCTTTCAACGCCTAATTTCAGCGTTCCAGCCGCCTTGGGACATGACGAACATGCTCCGCGCAATTTTACAGAAAGAACATGCCCCTCCAGAGAAATCACATCTATATCGCCGCCGTCCATATTCAACGACGGACGAATCACGGAATCCACCACATCTTTTATTTTCTGCAACAATGCCTGATTACTACTCATGAACACCTCCACTAGCGCTGAATCATACATAAAATATTAACCATTTACAACATGATTTATTTAGCTCGGATTGCTAGAAAAACTGTAAATAACAGGGCGCAGCACGCTAGCAACCAATCGTATGCGAGAGCCTTTATTCTCCCATTGGCCAGCGTGGTCGTGGAGCGAAGTTCAGATTATGCATTTGATTAATTCGCAGTTTTTCCACTCCCAGCCACGCTATCATGGCGCCATTATCCGTGCAAAGTCGCGCTGGAGGAGCTGAAAATGACAATTCGCATGAAGAACAGACCTTGCGCAGTTCCCGGCGAACGATTTCATTGGATGCGACTCCTCCGGCGGCTACTACGACAGTTAATTGGATATTTTTTGATCTACAGACGTCAATTGCCTGCTTTGTTTTGTATGCTAGTATGCGGGCGGCGGTTTTTTGAAAACTCGCACAAAGATCTGCTTTATCTTGTGCGGTTTTATGCCCCTGTGAAGCTGTTAAAACGGCGGTTTTCAGTCCGGCAAATGAAAAATCACACGATTTTCCACGACACAGGGGAGATGGTAGAGGAAACGCTTGGTCGTTTCCATTAACGGCTTCTTTTTCTAAAGCAGGTCCGCCCGGATATCCCAATCCAAGAAATTTAGCAATCTTATCAAAGGCTTCTCCAACAGAATCGTCGATGGTTTTTCCCAAAACTTCGAAGCGATCTACTCCATGAACTACGCATAACTGGCAATGTCCTCCGGATACCAGCAGCAGCAGATATGGAAAATGAACGTCCTCCGTTAGTCGTATGGAAAGAGCGTGCGCTTCGATGTGGTTAGCTGCTATGAATGGAATATTCATGGCCATTGCAATGGTTTTGGCAAAGGTGGACCCAACAATCAAACCGCCCATTAATCCCGGTCCACAAGTGCCTGCCACGGCTGTAATTTCCGAAATATCCAGCGCAGCGTCCTTCAGCGCCTTTGCCACGACCAAATCGATTTTCTCTAAATGAGCCCGTGCCGCGATCTCTGGAACTACTCCGCCAAATGCTCCATGTTCGCTGATTTGAGAATAAATCACGTTGGATAGTACTTTTTTTTGTTCGGTTACGATCGCCGACGCAGTTTCGTCGCAGCTGGATTCTATGCCCAGTACGTACATTATGTCACAATTGCGTAATTGTCTGGATTTTGGAAAAGAGTAGCCAAAATTTGATGATTCATTTTATGACTTGGGCAAAAACTTTCGAATTTTCCGAGAATTTGGTACCCCGACAGCGATAAATCTCCAATTATGTCCAGAATTTTATGCCGCATTGGTTCGTCCGCAAATCTAAGATCGCTTTCGTTCATGGGAAGGCCATTTTCATCAAAAACCACAGTATTTTCCAGAGTGGCTCCGCGGGCCAAATTGTTCTTTCTTAAAAACTCAGCTTCAGCGAAGAATCCGAACGTTCTAGCGGGAGCAATTTCTTCAGAAAAGTTATTTTTTGCATAATCGAACGAGGCAGCTTCCGTCTTTAAACCATTTTTTTTAAAATCACAGCAGATATGTATAGAAAAATGATCGTTAGAAGATAAGGACGACCAGCGATCGCCGTCTTCTACTCGCAAATATTTTAGAATTTTTAAAATCTTACGCTTTTGCGATTGTTTTTTTACCCCGACTGCAAGAATTTCACGCACAAATGGATCCGCGCTTCCGTCTAATATGGGAATCTCTTCTCCGCTGACTTTTATTACGGCGTTTGTTACGCCCATCCCGACCAAAGCTGCCAAAATATGTTCCACCGTGTTAATGGCAATTCCGTGCGAGTTAGACAACCTGGTACACATCGCTGTTTCGGATATATTTTTATAACTGGCTTCTATGGAACTGTTTTCTTCTATATCGCTGCGTACAAAAAGTAGACCATGATTCTCCTCCGCTGGAAATACTGAAACACTGCAAAAGTCGCCGCTATGCACGCCGCGCCCTTTCATTGAGAACGGAGCCTCTAAAGTTGCCTGAATCATTTAATTTTTCCGTCGCACTGCATTATGCTAACTTATTACTTGATTTTTATCAATCCTCCTCTATAATGTGGACCATTGGAGTAAGGCGCTCGTTCTCTCCTTTCTGTTGTGTTTTTCCTTCTACTGCGTCTTGCTCCAACGTGTTTTTGGGCTAGCGAAGGTAATGCATTCATCAGACGCCAACAAGTTGAAGTTATACATTGAAAAAATTGAAAACCTTGAGGTTGAAAGAACGGAGGTTCAGGAGCATATTGCCGACGTTTATAAGCAGGCTAAATCAGACGGCTTCGATCCTAGAATTATGAAAAAAATCATCAAACTCAAAAAGATGAAAACGGAAGATCGAGAAACGGAGGATATGTTGCTGGACGCTTATATGCTGGCGCTCGGATTAATTCCATCCAGCGCGCAAGAGCACGGCGAATTGCCATGATGGTGAAATCGCAAAAGCTCGCCATCGAAGGCGTAGCACATGGATTTTTTGGTAGAAAATTTGGAAGAAGTTCTGGACTTTTTGCAAGCCTGAACGGCAGCAAGTTTGTCGGGGACGACGACCTATGCGTTCAGCAAAATCTCGATATAGTGAAATGCGAGCTAAATGCTTCCCGCATAGTTACTTTAAAGCAGATGCACAATAAAGTTTGTATAATTGTTGATTCCAGTACTGAATCGGATATAGAAGCTGACGCCATGATCACGAAAGCAACTGACGTCGCCATTGGCGTTCTAACCGCGGATTGTGCTCCTGTTTTACTTGTGGATGAAGAAAATAAAATTGTAGGAGCAGTTCATGCCGGCTGGAAAGGCCTCGCGAGCGGAGTCATAGAATTTACCATCAATAAAATGTCCGGACTATACGGCGAGCCTAGAAAAATTAAGGCTGCCATTGGTCCATGTATTCACAAAAGCAACTATGAAGTCGGCGAGGATTTCCAGCAGAGATTCATGGAAGCCGACGAGTATTTTTTCAAAATAAACTCAAAGACGCACTTTGATTTGCCAGGTTATTGCAAACATAAATTACTGAAAGCCGGATTGCTCGAGGATAATATAGAAATTCTGAATGTGAATACCTATGCGGACTCAAAGAATTATTTCAGTTATCGCTATGCTAGCCAAAATACCGGAGGAATTTGCGGTCGCAATATTTCGGCCATCTGCCTTAGACAACGATAAGAATGGAGATAGTCTACACCAGGAATTCCAAAGAGTTGGCTAGATCGCTGGCTAAAGATCTAGCCTTGTCCGCTTTTCCGGCAAATACGCGGCGCTTTGCCAACGGCGAAATTAGCGTTTCTCTCCCGAAATCTTTTTGCGACGCTGCTGTAGTGTCTTCCACCGTCGCCAACGACGATTGGATAGAGTTGCTACTGCTGTTGGATGCTCTTCGGGATGCGAAAAACATTATTCTTTGCATGCCATACATGGGATATTCACGTCAGGATACGCAGAGTCAGAATGAGTCTTTGGGCGCTCGCCTATTCGCCAGATTGTTGGAAGCAACCAACGTCGCTCGCTGCATCGTTTTGGACAATCATTGCGAACCGATGATGCGCATTCCCTACGCCCATCTAAGTGCCAACGAAATTTTTGAAACAGATGTCGTGAGAAAATACGCTCTAGAACAAATAGTCGTTGTTTCTCCAGACATCGGCGGCGCATATCGGGCCAGCGCTCTTTCACGATCGCTTAAATGCGGTTTCGCCGTCTGCAACAAAGCGCGCGACGTTTTTGGAGAATTAAAAAAAACCGAGGCTGTGGGCGAAGTCTCCAACAAAATATGTATTCTAGTAGACGATATTGTAGATAGCGGAGCTACTCTATGCCATGCAGCTGAAGCCCTGTTGTCAGCCGGCGCCAAAGGGATTGCAGCCTACGCTGTTCACGGGGTTCTTTCGGACGGGTCTCGAGAACGGCTGGAAAAATCCCGCATAGAGGAAATAGTACTAACGGATAGCATTAGCGGTCCAGACATTAGCTCTCCTAAATTTAGAAAATTATCAGTCGCGTCATTGCTGGCCGAAGCAATTAGATGTACAATATAAACGTTTCGCTGTGAAAGGTTTCGCAATGGCAAGTATCGTCTTAGACGCAAAAGTTCGTAAGGTTTCTGGAACCGGTGCCGCAAGAGCAGAACGACGGGAAGGTCTTGTCCCCTGCGTAATTTACGGCGACGGCAAAGGGCCTGTGTCCATATGTGTTTCAAGAGATCTACTAAACAGGTATGTCCATAAATCCAATTTTTTCTCTACTGTTTTTGAAATAAATGGCATTGAACAGCAGGGGCAGCTTTTTGTTGCAAAAGATATTCAGTTCCATCCGGTAACTGATCGCCCGCTTCATGTTGACTTCATGCGCGTCGGAAAAGGTAGCAAAGTCACGGTGCGAGTTCCGTTTACCTTCGTGAACGAAGCTGCTTCTCCAGGTTTAAAATTAGGCGGAGTGCTCAACATACTGGCGCACGAAATGGACGTAGTTTGCGATCCTGAAAATATTCCCGATAAAATAGAGATCGATCTGACAGGATTTGAGTTCCACCATACAGTTCACGCGCATGAGATAAAGCTTCAAGCCGGAGTCGCGCTACCTCATGGCAGTAAAAATTTCACGATTGCCACAGTTGTCGCTCCAACCATTCTGAAAAAAGAGGAAGAAGCGGAAAAGGCTTCTACGGGAACGTCGACTGCGCCTACGGAAACTGCCGCCACCTCCTAGAATGAATGCAGTTTTGCTGGCGGGGCTGGGGAATCCCGGGGGCAGCTATAAAAATAACAGACACAACGTTGGCTTCAGAGTCATGGATGCCGTTGCGGATGGCGGTTCTTTTAAAAAAATTGCGTCGTTGGCTGAAATTATGATTCTTTCGGCGAGCGATCAGAAAATCATTTTGTCAAAGCCCTGTACTTTCATGAACTTATCCGGAAATGCAGTCAAATTTCTGATGGATTTTTATAAAATACCCGATGAAAACGTCTATGTCGTCCACGATGATATAGATTTGGACATTGGGCGTGTAAAAATCAAAAAGGGAGGCGGAAATGGAGGTCACAACGGTCTAAGAAGCGTTGACGATTTGATCGGCAGAAACTACTGGCGTTTGAGAATTGGCGTCGGCAGACCTCGGGAAAAATCTATGATTTCATCTCATGTTTTGGGTGATTTTTTACCGCATGAAGAGGAAATTCTGCACAAAATTGTCGCCGCCATAAAGGAAAATCTTCCACTGCTATTTTCCGACGTTAAAAAGTTGGAGCGACTATTGAATTTTCCGGCATGACGACGTTTATTTGCAGATCTTTGAAGGATACGAAGGCTGCCGCAGAGTATTTCTCTCAATTTGCAAAAATCGGTCAATGCTTCGCGTTGTCTGGCGATCTTGGATGCGGGAAGACAACATTCTCCAGGTATCTTATTAGATCGTTAAATCCTTCCATAAGAGACATTCCTAGTCCGACGTTTTCTCTAGTGCAAACATATGAAGCAGAACCGGCAAAAATTTTACACGCGGATTGCTACCGCTTAAAATCTCAGGAAGAATGCTACGAACTTGATTTGCTGGAAGCCATAGAGACTCACATCACGATTATAGAATGGCCGCAAATCATCGAAGAACTACTTCCAGCCGACGCCATCAGAATTGCATTCTCCATGGAAGGTAAAAAGCGAAAAATTTGCACCATGGAGCAAATTATCTGATTTTTCTCGGACCTGCATTAAATCGCACTCTCTGAATAGATGCATTGCTCCAGAATATCTCCAATTTTCTAAGCGTTTGTGTTAGATCCTTTATCCTGCTAAGTTCGTCGTCGCCTAAAGCGGCAATTTGCCTATCGAGAGCTGCGTCTATTTTTTTGCATAACGACATTCCTTTGGAGGAGAGCTTAATCACATAGGATCTTTTATCGTGTTTTGATGTGACTTGATCTATATACCCATACTGCACCATCTTTTTTAGATTATAGGAAACGTTGGAGCCCAAATAACAGCCTCTGGTTGTTAATTCTCCTATGGAAATTTGCTCGCCTCCGAGATTATAGAGCACAAGCGCCTGCACGTTATTGATATCATCAACCTTCAGGTTATCTAATTCACATTTCATGACTTCGAGGAATAGCCTGTGCAACTTCTCTATCAAGGATATTGTTTCTAAATAATATTCTTTCATAATTTACCTCCCAAAGTTATATACGACCACCATCATATACTAAACATGCAATGTATACCATATGTGTAAAAATTTAATTAACCATAGTGAAAATTGTTACGCTACCTTGGGTTGAGGGGTTTTTCTGGATCTTCTGCCAAGCTTACCCTGCGCAAAACTAAATTTTTTTATTATCTTCGATTTTTCAAAAAATTATTGTTGAATGGATTTTTTGTCATTTTGCTTGACAAAAACAATATTTATGCCATAATAGTAATATTATTGGACCTAAGGAGAACAAAATGAACGGAAAAATCGCGAGTACTATTATTCTTTGTATGGCGTTTTCATCTTTGACATATGCCAATGTGGACGAAATAATTGAAGTAGACTATTCAAGAGCAGATTACGAACAACTAGATGAATTCCTAAGATCTGAAGAAAAAGAAACTATGGAGTCGCTATCGAAAGAAGAAGTGCAGAGCGCCGAGACAGCGTCTCATCAATCCATGCCATCTGAAAATAATCAACAGAATCCAGAGAAATTGCTTGATGACTCCACGCCTCCGTTTCTTGAATCAACAACAACCAGCGAAGAGGAGCAATCGAGAGCCGTTGTGGATAGACTTCTGGAACAATAGACCTCTTTCGTAACCGGAGTAATTCAGAGGAATTTTTAGGAGCACACGGAGCGCAGGACAGGAGCGTACTTGAGGTACGTGAGGATCCGAGTATCGGAGCGGAATCTTCAGGACGCACTCAAGGGCAAATGGCGAGGGACTGCTTCTCGCCGCCTCCACAGCAGCATCTTATACCAAGTTCAGATATTGATTTCCCATACCGGGCCTTGTAACAATTGCGGACCAGCGGGTTCAACAAGCGCCATGAGTAATTTAAAACCGAACTTGGTATTAGCTAATCATGCCGTCTAAAATAAAGATACAAGGACGAAGGTTGGGAAAGAGGTCTAGCGAGCTGGCGCTTAGGCGTAGTCCAGCCTTGCGGACGTCAGATTTGTCTTAAAACTCTCATACCTCGTCACTTCAGATGCTGGAGCGAAGCCTCAGTATCAATCGTCGACTTTTTCTCTAATATTTGCTAATATCTACGAAGTTTTTCATGGTGAAAGTTATATAAAATGCTGAACGGATATATTGCGGCAGTTGTTACTCCTTTTAAAAACGGAAAGTTAGATTTGACGTCATTTGAAAAATACATCAATCGCTTGATAACTCAGGGAATTTCAGGCATTGCCGTTTGCGCTTCCACCGGAGAGTCTCTTGCGCTTTCGTTTCAGGAAAAAATAGAGCTGTTGCGGGTTGCTTACGACTTAGTCGACGGTAAAATTAAGATAATTTGCGGCGTAATCGATCCCATAACCAATAGTTGCCTCGAATTCATGAAAAAAACTGAAAAATTCGCGGATTATTTTCTCTGCGTCTCGCCGTTCTATATAAAAGCATCCTCCGATCAGATTTTCCATCATTTTAAAATCCTCGCTGAAAATACAGATAAAGAAATAATCCTATACAATAATCCCGGAAGAGTCGGGCAAGAAATCGACTTTGGCACACTCGAGAGATTGTATCGTCTGCCCAATATCACCGCCGTCAAGGAATGTTCCGCAAACTTTTCCCGGTATACACGCAAGTACGCGCGCATAAAGGAAAGGTTCAGTTTTCTTGCCGGCAATGACGAGATGGTCTGCGCCGCGCTGGCCATGGGAGCCGATGGAGCAATTTCCGTCAGCGCGAATGTGGCTGCGGACTTATGCATAAAGATGTACAAAGCATTCCAGCAGAAAGATTTAGAACGTTTCGGAATCCTAAGAGACGTTCTTGCGCCATTACACGAATTAATGTTCGCCGAACCGAGTCCTGCTCCAACAAAATATCTGCTGAGTAAATTCGGGCTTATGCAGAACGAGCTACGCGCTCCTCTAGCGCCCATAAGCAAAACGCTTGCAGAACGGATCGATGCGTATGCGGGAAAAATTGGTCTTGGTTAGAAAATGTCAAAATATAAAGAAATTGGCTACAATCGCCGCGCAAACTACGACTATGAAATTCTTGAGAAAATAGAAGCCGGAATTGTGTTGCTCGGTAGCGAAGTTAAATCTCTACGCCTACATAGGGTAAATTTATCCGACGCCTATGCCGGCTTATCCAGAAATGGAGAAGTATTCCTCTACAAGATGCATATTGCAGAATATGCCATGGCCAACCGCCGAAATCACGATCCCATCAGGACCAGAAAATTACTTCTGCGTAAAAAGCAAATTATCAAATTAGTCGGACAGTTAAAAAAGGGAGGCCATACTCTGGTGCCCATCAACATATATTTCAACGAGAAAGGATTCGTGAAAATTTCGCTGGGACTTGGAAAAGGGAAAACGAATATAGATAAGAGAGAAAAAATAAAGGAACGGGAATGGAACCGCGAGAAATCGAAACTAATTAAGGAGAAATCTATTCGGTCCTAGGCGCTGTTGCAACGGCCGTCGCGCCGGAATTTTGTTTGGCCGATTCATCGCGATCCAACAATTCAATAACCGCTACCGGAGCTGCATCTCCTGAACGAAAACCGCATTTTACGATCCGCGTGTAGCCGCCGTTTCTATTGACGTAACGTTCCGCCAGCGAGCCAAATACCTTAGAGACCAGATTATTATCCCTTAACTTGGCAAATAAATCTCTCCGATGCGCGACGGACGGCTTTTTACCGAGAGTTATCATTTTCTCCACATAGGACCTCAAACTTTTCGCTTTTGGAAGAGTAGTGATTATCTGTTCATATCTCAACAGCGCCTTGGCAAGACTGTTAAACAACGCAACCCTTTGTGATGTTCTCCTGTTAAATTTTCTACCGCTAATTCTATGACGCATTGCAAATCCCTCTAAAATTTATCATGTGCTTTTTTGGCGTCGTCTTCCATGTCGTCTAAAGGCCAACCATTAACCTGCATACCGAGACAAAGCCCCATTTGCAAAAGCACTTCTTTGATTTCATTCAACGATTTCCTACCAAAATTAGGAGTACGCAGCATTTCGCCCTCGGTTTTCTGGACTAGATCCCCTATATAAACGATATTGTCGCCCTTCAGACAATTCATAGAACGAACAGAAAGTTCTAAATCATCAATTTTTTTCAACAAATTAGGATTGAAAGGTAGAGCGCGCTCCTTTTCTATCTGCACTTCTTCAACATCGTCTTCAAAATTAATAAACTTCTGGAGCTGATCCTGAAGAATCTTCGCCGACATGGCCACAGCGTCTTCCGGAGAGATGGAACCGTCTGTTTCCACCTCTAAAATTAATTTATCGTAGTCCGTGGCCTGACCAACGCGCGTATTCTCTACTTTATAGGCAACTTTTTTGACCGGATTAAATATAGAATCCACAAATAACGTCCCTATAGGAGCATTTTCTGTTCTATTTTGAGAGCTTGGAACGTATCCGCGTCCAACTGATACGCTCATCTCCATGCTGAATGTCACATCCTTACTGAGGGTGCAAATGTGATGACTCGGGTTTAAAACCTCGAGTCCAGAACCAAGCTCAAAACTTCCGGCGGTCACTTCGCAAGGACCGGAGACGTTAATTCTCATTTTCCTTGGCGTATCGCTCTCCAATTTCAGCGGCATTGATTTGACGTTGAGGATAATGTCAGTAACGTCCTCAGTAACGCCGGGAATCGTAGAAAATTCGTGCAAAACTCCATCAATTCGAATGGAAGTGACGGCAGCTCCTTTTAACGAAGATAGTAGGACTCTGCGCAGCGAATTTCCAAGGGTAATGCCAAAACCTCTTTCCAAAGGCTCCGCAACCATTGTCGCCACGCGCATTGCGGTAGCTGAAACAGATTCAACGCCATCAATCTGAAGCTTATATGGCTTAATAAGATCTTGCCACTGTTTTTGAATCACTGTAAACCCCTTCTGTTTATTACACTCTACGACGTTTCGGTGGTCTGCATCCATTGTGCGGAATTGGAGTTACATCCTTAATGGAGCCGACTGTCAATCCTAAAGATTGAAAAGTCCTCAAAGCCGATTCTCTTCCAGCTCCAGGTCCCAATATTTCAACATTGATTTCCTTCATTCCGTGTTCAATGGCTTTCGACGCTGCTTTTTCCGCAGTCACCTGAGCAGCATATGGAGTGGATTTACGAGACCCCTTAAATCCTAAACTGCCTGCAGAACTCCACGCGATCGTATTTCCATGCAAATCAGTAACTGTAACCATGGTATTGTTAAACGTGGCATTAATGTGGACAATACCAAACGTTACATTCTTGCGATCCTTTTTCCTCAGTTTCTGAGATCCTTTGTAGGCCATTATGCAGTTTCCCTATTTCGTTACTTTTTTCTTGCCGGGAATCGCTCTGGCTTTTCCCTTGCGTGTGCGAGCATTTGTATGCGTCCTTTGTCCATGAACTGGAAGACCCTTCCTATGCCTCAAACCACGATAGCACCCCAAATCCATGAGTCTTTTAATGTTCATGGATACGACGCGGCGAAGATCCCCTTCCACCTGATAATCTCTGTCGATCACTTCGCGAATCTGCAAAGCCTCCCCTTCGGTAAGCTCGAAGATCCTTTTGGAATCTGGTATACCGACTTCCTTGCATATGCGACTTGAACGATCGGGTCCTATGCCATAGATATATCTCAATGCGAATTCGACTCTTTTTTTGTCGGGTAAATTAACGCCAGCTATACGAGCCACAGATCATCTCCTTTTTTCAACGCCAAAGTCGCACAAAACCTTATCCACGTTCTGTGCAACTTCTTCAGGTGTTCCATTTCCGGAAACTCTGACCAATCTATCGCCATAATAGCTAGAAATCGGAAGAGTCTCCTCTTCATATTTTTTGAATCTTTCTCTAATCGTCGATTCTTCATCATCTTTTCTCTTTATCAAGCTTCCTCCGCAGGAGCAAACTCTTTTTCCATCCAGTGGACCATAAGTATTTCCGCAGTTGGAGCAAACCAATCGCTGAGATAATCTAGAAATAAGCGCTTCTTTATCGATACTTATCTCTATAACGCGTATCAAAGCCTTCAATCTCCCGGACACCATTGCATCAAGAACCTCAGCTTGACGCTTTGTCCTAGGATACCCGTCCAAAACAACAGCACTACATTCGCCAACAGTTTCTTCGAGATTCTTTTCCACGATTTCATTGATTACGTCGTCACCGACCAGTCCACCGGAAGTAACAACCTCCTTAACCTTTAATCCGATATCGCTTCCATTTTGTATCTCATTTCTTAACAAATTTCCAGTGGAAAAATGACAAATGCCATATTTGTCTCTTAAATATTGAGATATGGTCCCCTTCCCTGCTCCAGGGGCTCCCAAAAGGACTATTATTGGCGATAATTTTTCCGTCATTTTTTCTTTTTTTCCATTTTCTTTAGCACTCCCCTATATTGATGCGAAAGAAGATGCGTATAAATTTGTGATATGGTATCAATGGTAACGCCAACTATGATTAAAATTCCAGTTCCGCCAAATATGAAATGAACCCCGAATTTTGCGTTCATGACGTCTGGAAGAATGCACACAAACGCCATATACAGGGCTCCAACCGCAGTTAATCTGGTAAGAATATAATCCAAATAATCGGCAGTCGCCTGTCCTGGGCGCACGCCGGGGATAAATCCGCCAGCTTTTTTTAGATTATCTGCCGTTTCTGTCGGATTAAAGACCACAGCTGTGTAGAAAAACGAGAAAAACATTATTATCGCTACCAAAATGATAGAAAATAAAACGCCTCCGCGACTAAAAAACATTATAAATGAACTCAAAAGCTCGTTATCCGAGTCCTTTACAAAATTCGCCAACATTAGCGGCAAAGATAACAGCGAATAGGCAAAAATCGGAGGAATCACGCCGGCAGAGTTGATTTTCAGTGGCAAATGATTGGCGTCCATATTCTTTCCCTGTGCCGCCATGGCGTGCCTTTGAGGATAATTAATGGTGACGCGCCTTTGAGCTCTTTCCATAAACACAACGAATACAATCACCGCAATCGCTATGGAAAATATCGTTATAACTGCAAACACCGAAAGCGCGCCAGCCTTTCCCAATTCAAAAATATTTGCAATGCTAGCTGGCATATTTGCTACTATGCCGGCAAAAATCAGTAACGAAGAACCGTTTCCGACTCCGCGGGAAGTAACTTGCTCGCCGAGCCAAACGAGAAACAATGTACCGCAAACTAAAGATGGAACCGCTATTACAGGAAATATTCCGCCAATAACAACCGGACTTCCATGTATATTCATTAAAAACAAACTGATGCCATAAGCCTGAAGACTGGCGACGAAAATCGTTAAATATCTAGTGTATTGGTGAATTTTCTTTCTACCGGATTCTCCTTCCTTTTTTAGAGCTTCCAGCGTCGGAGAAACCATGGTAAACAATTGAATAATAATGCTGGACGAAATGTAGGGCATCAAGTTTAGAGCGAAAATCGTCATACGACTCAGCGCTCCGCCGGAAAACATATTAAACATTCCCAAAATACCGCCGCCGGCCATATGTCGCCGAGCCAGATCTTCGATGATAACCGGATCAAGGCCAGGAAGAGGAACATAGGTGCCAATCCTGTACACAAAAAGAGCCATCAACGTAAAAAGAAGCCTCTTTTTTAAATCAGAAGCTTTCGAGAACGTTTCTAAACTTAAACCTTGAGCAAAACTGCTACTAGTCATGCAACAACCTAAATTATTTGTACTTTTCCGCCGACAGCTTCAACTGCGCTCAGCGCAGCCTTCGAAGAGTATCCAACGGTAATGTTAAGCGCGATCTTCAATTCTCCCTTGGCAAGTAAACGAACAGTTTCTGCCGTTTTTCTAACGAGTCCGACTTCTTTTAAAAATTCCATGTTTATTTCTTTCTCTGCAGCAATAATTTTCGCATCGCATAACCTCTGCAAATCAACGAGATTTATATGAGCAACGTTGGACTTATCCTTCATGGATACAAAGCCCCTCTTGGGTAATCTGCGAAAAATAGGCATTTGTCCGCCCTCAAACCATTTCACAGCGCCGCGTCCGGAGCGAGCCTTGCCGCCTTTGTGACCATAGGAACTGGTCTTTCCGCAACCGGAACCAATTCCTCTTCCCAGAGCCTTTTTGTCTATTCCAGGGCGAGCCTTTAGATTTTTTAAACTGCAACCGCTCATTTGCTTCCCTCGACTTTTACCAGATGAAAAACTTTCTTGATTAATCCACGCGTACAGCCATTATCCTGCAGCGAAACTTTCTTGCCGATTTTTCCCAACCCCAACGCCTTCAGACTCTGAACCTGCGATTTCTCGCATCTGATTTTACTTCCGGTTTGAACAACGCATAAGTTGCAAGTTTTAGATTTAGCCATCCGTAGACCTTTTTACTTTATCGAACCGCGGCGAGAGATAATTTCATTTATCTTTTTCCCTCGCTTATTGGCAATATACTTCGGAGAGGCCACAGAACTCAGCGCGTTGAAAGTGGCTCTAACCATATTATGCGGATTTGTGGTACCAAGGCATTTGCTGACCACATCCTGCATCCCCAAAGCTTCAAAAACAGACCTCATTGCGCCGCCGGCAATAATACCGGTACCGGAAGTGGCGGAACGAAGCACAACTTTTCCGGCGCCAAACCTTCCATGAGAATCGTGATGCAACGTGCGCCCCTCTCGCATTGGAATTCTAGTCATGAATCTTTTTGCCCTTTCCGAGGCTTTTTTCACTGCATCCGCAACCTCGCGAGCCTTTCCATTGGCATAGCCTACCCTACCCTTTCCATCGCCAACTATCACTAAGGCTGAAAACGAGAATCTCTTGCCGCCTTTCACCACTTTGGCGACCCTATTTATTGCCACAAGTTTTTCTATATAAGCTGTTTCCTCACGCCCCATAAAATTTTCCTCTAAAACAGTAATCCACCGCCACGAGCACCATCAGCCAAAGCCTTAACTCTTCCGTGATAATTACAACCTCCTCGATCAAAAACCACGTCCTTAATTCCAGCTTTTTTAGCCCTCTCGGCAATCATCGTCCCAACTTTGGCGGCAGCGTCCCGATTGGAAGTTTTACCGCTTCTGTCGAAATTCTTATCAACCGTAGAGGCAGAGCATAGAGTTTTCCCTAGACTATCGTCAATTATCTGAGCATAAATATGGCGCTCTGATCTGAAAACCGAAAGCCTAGGCTTTCCAAAGGACTTGATCCTTGCTCTATGATGAACTCTCTTCGCCCTGCGCATGAAACTATCGCTAAACCTAGCCATGGCTACTTCTTCTTTCCTTCTTTACGATACACATGCTGCCCTTCAAGAATCACTCCCTTACCCTTGTACGGTTCCGGAGGTCTATATCTCTGAAGTCTTTTGGCAACTTCGCCAACTCGCTGTTTATTAATACCAGAAACGGAAACGATAATGGGCGATTCGCAAACAATTTTCAAGTCGCTTGGAATCTCAAAAATTATATCGTGACTATAGCCCAACTGCATTACCAAATTCTTCCCCTGAACGGACGCCTTATAGCCGACTCCCGCTAGATTCACTTTTTTTACAAAATCCGTAGATAAACCTTCAACTGCTTTGGAAACAACGGCACGGCACGTCCCCCACATGGACCTAGAAATCTTACTGTCATCGCAGGGACTGAAGACAATCTTACCGTCAGCTATTTCTGTTTTTACAGATCCATGCACCTTGAACTCAAAGTTACCGTTTTTACCCTTACAGTTCAAAAGGCCGTCCTTGAAGTCTACGGTGACTCCAGTCGGTATATTGATGGGATGCTTTCCGATTCTTGACATTATCTAGAACACCCTACACAAAACTTCGCCGCCGACATTGGCCTCTCTCGCTTCGGCGTCCGACATAATCCCTTTTGACGTCGATAGTACATAAATGCCGAACCCGTTGTGCACAGAACCTATTTTTTTGAGTTTAGAATACACGCGACAGCTTGGCTTAGACGTTCTATCCAGCTCTTTAATCACAGGTTTGCCCTCATAATACCTCAAATTCACCCGCAGTATGCTACGACCTTCCAGCTTTAACTGCTCAAATCCATTGATATATCCTTCCCTCTCCAGAACTTGCAGAATTCCCATTTTAATTCTGGAAGAAGGAACATCCACGCCGTCAAAATACCTAAGACCGGCATTTTTAATCCTGGCAAGCATATCTGAAATCGGATCCGTCATCATAGTTTTAAATTCTCCATCACCAACTTGCCTTATAAACGCCAGGAATTAGCCCTTCGGCAGCCATTTCCCTCAGCATAATGCGGGAAATGTTGAATTTCCTATACACGCCTCTTGCTCTGCCGGTAATCATGCATCTATTTCTAATTCTGGTAGCGGACGATGTTCTTGGCATGGCCGCCAGCTTTAATTGGGCCGCAAAACGCTCCTCTGGAGAGACTTTTTTATCCATAACTAAAGCTTTCAGCCGTGCGCGCGTAGCCTTCTTCGCTTCAACCTTTCGGCGAATTCTCTCGGCGGATTCGATACTACTTTTGCGGGCCATTTCTCCACATCTCCTTAAGCAACAAACGGAAAATTAAATGCCTTCAACAACGCGGCAGCATGAACATCGTTGCTGGTAGTCGTCACCACAACCACATCCATACCATGAATGCTCTCCACATTACTCACCGCTATTTCAGGGAAAACTATCTGCTCCTTTATGCCGAAGGAGTAATTCCCATTCCCATCAAAAGACTTTTTGGATAATCCTCTAAAATCCCTAACTCTGGGAAGAGCAATATTCACAAGGCGATCAAGAAACTCGTACATACGATCGCCGCGCAGCGTAACCATAGCGCCTATCCTCTGTCCAGCGCGCAGCTTAAAGGTAGCCACAGACTTACGAGCGATGGTGGTCACGGCTTTCTGCCCGCCAATCATTGTCAATTCATCCACCGCCTGCTTGACATATTTGCTATCAGCTATCGCTTTACCAACTCCCATATTGAGAACTATCTTTTCCAGCCGCGGAACTTCCAAAAGATTATGGAACTTGAATTCCGACTTCAGCTGCGGAACGATTTTTTCAAAATAATATTCTCTCAATCGAGCCATAATTTTCCTACGCCTAATTTATCGCGGAACCGGTACGCTTTGAGACGCGCGCCTTTTTCCCATTTTCAATCTTAACGCCGACGCGAGTCGGTTTATCATCGGAAGAATCCACCAGCATAACATTTGAAGCATGAATGGATCTCTCCGCTTTCATTAGCCCTCCGGGACTGCTCACGGAAGGTTTCTGATGTTTTACGCACAAATTCACGCCCTTCACAATCACCCTTCTTTTTTCTCTAAGGACTTCGAGAATTTCTCCCCTCGCGCCTCTATCTTTTCCGGCAATCACCTGAACGGTATCGCCTTTTCTAATACGCCACCTGTTCATCACAAAACCTCGGCGGCTAAAGAAATTATCTTCATCATATTTTTGTTGCGTAACTCTCTGGTAACTGGACCAAAAACACGCGTTCCTATCGGTTCTCCCTGTTTGTTTATCAAAACTGCAGCGTTTCTATCAAATTTAACGACTACGCCGTCCCTACGATAAACAGCAGACGCAGTTCTTACCACCACTGCGCGTACGACCTCGCCAGATTTAACTTTCCCGCGTGGAATTGCCTCTTTTACGGAAGCCACAATGATATCCCCAACGCCGGCGTATCTGCGACCGGCTCCGCCCAATACTTTGATGCACATTATCTCTTTTGCGCCGGAATTATCAGCCACTTTCAGGCGAGATTGCATTTGTATCACGATTGTTCGCTCCCATTATCAACTACCCGCCAGCATTTGGTCCTGGATATTGGGTTTGCTTCGCAAATAGTAACGCGGTCGCCTATGTTCTTCTCATTTTTTTCATCATGAACGTGGTATTTCTTGGAAATATTAACGTATTTCTTATATTTCGGATGCATAACGCGCCTTGTAACCAAAACCGCAACAGTTTTATTCCTAGAATTACTCGCGACAACGCCTTCTAAAATACGCCTAGGCATTTTTTCCCTCACCGCTATGGAGCAATCTTACACATTTTGCAACATCTTTACGAACATTTTTTATCCTATGCGCTGGAACGCTCTCGCCCAAAATCCTGCGGAATCGAATTCTCATCATTTCCATCTTAGCAGCTTCCAATTCGTCAACCAGAGACGCTGCAGCCTCTTTCTTTACCATAATTCTAAGCGCTCCTCATCACTATTTTGGTGGAGATTGGCAGCTTTGCCGCGGCAAGCGATAGCGCTTTTTTGGCAATTGCCTCGTCAATTCCATCCATTTCAAACAAAATTACGCCTGGATGAACCCTGCTGACCCAGTATTCCACGCCGCCTTTACCACTGCCCATCCGCACTTCTGCCGGTTTCTTGGTAACCGGAACATCCGGATATATTCTGATCCAAACTTTGCCAACACGCTTCATACATCTTGTAATGGCGCGTCTTGCAGCTTCAATCTGAGCGGATGTGACACGAGCCGGCTCCATTGCCTTAAGTCCGTAGGAACCGAACCCAAGACGATAACCGCGAGACGCAGCGCCATGTATTTTCCCCTTAAATTGTTTTCTAAATTTAGTCTTTGCTGGAGATAACATGCCCTATTCCCTTTCCGGCCTATCAGTGCCGCGCTTCGGCAAGAATATGTGCCGCGTATCAAACACTTCGCCTTTACATATCCACACCTTGATCCCAATGGAACCATAAGTCGTGCATGCCATTGCCGATCCATAATCTATATCTGACCTTAGAGTATGCAAAGGAACGCGCCCTTCGCGATACCACTCCATTCTGGCAATTTCAGCGCCGCCCAAACGACCGGAACAATTCACTCTTATGCCTAATCCTCCAGACCTGAGCGTAGACTGCATTGCTCTTTTTATGGCTCTGCGAAATCCAACTCTCTTTTCTATTTGGGCAGCAATTGAACCTGCAACCAATTTTGCGTCAATTTCCGGCTTCCGTACTTCAACAATGTTGAGCGAAACTTCCATGCCGGCCAATCTCATCAAATCAGAACGGAGCTTTTCAATTTCATTCCCTTTTTTGCCAATCACTATTCCAGGCCTCGCTGTATGTATCGTAACAACTACTTTATTGACCAATCTTTCGAGCACTATCTTTGAAACGCCAGCCTGATTCAATCTTTTATTCAAAAATTTTCTCAACTCAAAATCTTGGCGCACCAGAGCAGCATAATTACATTTGGAATACCAATTGGAATTCCAACTTCGGATTATGCCAAGACGCAACGAGTTAGGATTTACCTTCTGTCCCATATTACGCCCTGCCCTCGCACAAAACCACGGTTAATCTACTGAACTTTTTACGAATTGGACCGGCTCTACCTTTGGCTCTGGCCATAAACCTTCTCAGTACAATTGCCTTGCCCACGTACGCTTCCTTTACGGTCAGCAAATCGCCGCTCATGCTATAATTCTCTTCGGCGTTAGCGATGGCGGAGAGAAGCGTTTTCCGAACGTCAACGGCCACTGCCTTTTTGCAAAACAATAGAGTATTCAACGCCTTCTCCGTCGACATTCCCCTTATCAACTTAGCAACCAAATTAACTTTTCTCGGCGACGCAAAAACCATCTTATTTTTGGCCACAACGTCAATGGAAGCTGATTGTATTCGTAATCTCTTTGCCATTGGAACTATCCGCCTTTTTTTACAACTCTTCTGTCGCCGGAATGTCCGTGAAAGGTTCTAGTAGGAGCAAATTCGCCCAGCTTGTGGCCAACCATTTCCTCCGTAACCAAGACCGGAATAAATTTCCGACCATTGTGAACCAAAAACGTAACACCAACGAAATCTGGAATCAATGTGGAACGTCTGGACCACGTTTTTACTGGATCGCGGCGCCCAGATTCCAGCACAATTCTCGCTTTCTTCATCAAATATCCGTCCACGAAAGGACCTTTCCACACCGAACGAGCCACAATTTCTCCTATTTTTTCCTGCGCGTCAGAATAAATTTATCCGACGACTTCGCTTTTTTCCTCGTTTTATAACCCTTAGTCGGCTTACCCCACGGCGTTACGGGATGTCTGCCGCTCTTGGTTTTTCCCTCTCCGCCGCCATGTGGATGGTCCACCGGATTCATGGCCGACCCTCTGTTTACAGGACGTCTTCCCATCCAACGACTGCGTCCCGCCTTGCCGAAATTCGTGTTCTTTTGATCCGGATTGGAAACGACTCCGATGGTAGCACGACATTCACCGTTTATCAATCTGACTTCGCCTGAGGAGAGCTTGACTATGACCATTCCTGAATCGCGACCAACCACTTGCCCATAGGCGCCGGCGGAACGAACAAACTGCGCTCCTTTTCCCAAATGGAACTCTATATTGTGCACGACCGTACCAAGCGGAATATTGATCATTTTCATGCAATTTCCAACCTTTATGTCGGCCTTGTTGGAGGAAATAACTTTATCGCCCGGCGACAACTTTTGTGGAGCCAATATGTAGGAAAAATCCCCGTCCGCATACTTAATCAACGCGATAAATGCCGATCTATTTGGATCATATTCTATGCGCTCTACGATTGCCTCAACATCAGTCTTATTCCTAACAAAATCGATGAAACGATAGAGTTTTTTATGGCCGCCGCCGCGATTCCATGCCGTGATATGCCCATGAACATTTCTTCCACCTGTTGCCGATTTGCCACAAACCAATTTTTTATGCGGCCTGCCCTTCCATAGGGAAGAACGATCCACCAGCACAAGCCCCCTTGTCCCGCTAGTCACAGGTTTGTATGCCTTCAGCGCCATCAGATACCGCCTTCAAAATTAATGGCGCCCTCCGCCAGAGTGACGATGGAAAATTTCGACGACTCTTTTTTGCCGATCCTCCCGCGAAAAGTGCGCTGTTTCCCTTTTCTATTAAAAAGATTCACTTTGCACACTTTTACATTAAATATCTTTTCCACCGCAGTCTTTACGTCCTCTTTTGTAGCATTAGGATTGATTTTAAAGACATAGACAGAATCCTTTGCAGAATTCGCGGTTTTTTCGGTCATAACAGGAATAATTAGACAATCGTAGGCTGATATCATGATGCTTTCCCGATCAATTTTTCCTGAATACTAATTACGGCTTTTCTGGTGAATACAATTTTTTCATGCCTCAAACCATCGTACGCATTGAATCCAACCGTCGGCAACAGATTAATATTTCGAAGATTGGAACAAGCCTTTTTAAAATTTTCGCATTCCGTTGAAGAATCCACAAATAACGCGGAAGATAATTTCATTTTATCCAGAGAATTCAGCAATTTTTTCGCCTTTGCCTCTTTCAAATTGAAATCCTCGCAAATTACTATGTTATTTTCTTTCATTTTTATGGAAAGCAGCGTCTTAAGAGCCAATTTTCTGACTTTTTTGTTAATTTTGAAACAATGGCGCCTTGGAGTAGGACCAAAAACTACTCCGCCGCCGACAAAAATGTTGGCTGTGCGAGCTCCATGACGAGCGCCTCCAGTACCTTTTTGTTTATAGAGCTTCTTTTTTGTTCTATTGATATCTCCGCGACACTTAACGGCATGCGTTCCAGCTTGCCGGCGAGCTAATTGCCAACGCACCACATCTGCCAGACTCTCTTTCTTTGGTTCTATGTTGAAAACGGCGTCGTCCAACTCAATATCGCCGCTGACCTTGCCATCGAATTTCATCACCTGCAACTTCATTGCGACTGTTTCCTTTTTATTGCATCCTGCACCAAGACATATCCGCCTTCCGGTCCAGGGACTCCGCCTAAAATAAGCAAAAGATCGCCATCTGTACCATAAATCTTCAAATTCTGCAAAGTCACGCGCTGATTTCCCATATGACCAGGCATCCTTTTTCCCTTGAACACTTTCCCTGGATCTTCTCGGTTTCCAGTCGATCCAGTGCTTCTATGGGACACCGAAACGCCGTGGCTTGCTCTAAGGCCTTTAAAATTATGTCGTTTTATTCCGCCGGCAAATCCTTTACCAATGGATACTCCGGTAACATCCACCCATTGGCCAACAGAAAAAAAATCGGCGCCGTAGATGGTTCCAACTGCCGGAGCTTCATCAGACGATACTCTAAATTCCTTCAATTTTCTGTAAAATCTATCGCCGATCGCCTTAAAATAGCCGCGCATGGGCTTGCTAAGTTTTCTTTCCTCTGCTTCAGCAGTTCCGACCACAATTGCCTCATAACCATGCTTTTCCATCGTCTTGTGAAGCAAAACTTCGTGCGGTTCAATTTTCAGGACCGTTATTGCATACTGACGCCCATCGTCGCTTAAAACACGCGTCATTCCCATTTTTTTTCCCAACAATCCAGCGCGCATATTTCTAACCTAAAAGCTTTATTTCAACGTCAACTCCAGCAGCCAGCTCTAATTTCATCAAAGCATCAACAGTCTGCGGAGGACAATCTAGGATATCAACAAGTCTCTTGTGTGTCTGTAATTCAAACTGCTCCCTAGACTTTTTATCTATGTGGGGAGAACGTAAAACAGTGAAACGCTCCGTTTTATTTGGCAACGGAACCGGCCCCCGAACGCGAGCACCCGTTCTCTTCGCAGTCATAACGATCTCGGACGTCGAATAATCGAGAATCCTATGATCGTACGCTCTGAGGCATATGCGGATGCATTGCGCGTTCATTATTTGCTCCTGAACCTAGGCTATTATCTTGGTTACAACGCCTGCGCCGACCGTATGACCGCCCTCGCGGATAGCGAATCGCAAACCGTCGTCCATGGCTATTGGAGCAATGAGCTCCACGCTCAATTTCACGTTATCTCCCGGCATAACCATTTCGACGCCCGACGACAACGTGACATTTCCCGTCACGTCCGTTGTCCTGAAATAGAATTGTGGACGATAACCGCTGAAGAACGGAGTGTGTCGCCCCCCCTCGTCCTTATTCAAAATATAAGCTTCGCACTCAAATTTCGTGTGCGGAGTAATTGATCCAGGAGCCGCCAACACTTGTCCTCGCTCAACCTCTTCGCGCTTCGTACCGCGTAGTAGGCAGCCAAGATTATCGCCGGCTTCTCCCTGATCCAAAAGCTTACGGAACATTTCTACGCCGGTCACAACAGTTTTAGTCGTGGCTTTTATGCCAACAATCTCAACTTCGTCTCCGGTTTTTACGATTCCACGCTCCACGCGCCCAGTCACAACAGTTCCTCGTCCGGCAATGGAGAATACATCCTCTATCGGCATAAGGAACGGCTTGTCCTTCGGACGCTCCGGCTGCGGAATGTACTTATCAACGGCATCCATTAACTCGAGCACCTTGTTTTTGCCCAATTCGTCATTTTTCCCATCCAGAGCGCAGAGAGCGCTGCCCTTGATTATGGGAATCTCATCCGCAGGGAAATCGTACTTGGCCAACGTGTCCTTAATTTCCATTTCCACCAATTCCAACATGTCCGGATCATCAACCATATCCACCTTGTTGATGAACACCACCAACGCCGGAACGCCAACCTGACGAGCCAATAGAATATGCTCCTTCGTCTGAGGCATAACACTGTCCGTTCCTGAAACTACTAGAATTGCACCATCCATTTGAGCGGCGCCGGTAATCATGTTTTTGACGTAGTCGGCATGACCCGGACAATCAACGTGAGCATAGTGCCTTGCGGCAGTTTCATACTCGACGTGCGTAGTAGAGATGGTGATACCGCGACTTCTCTCCTCCGGAGCATTATCAATTTGGTCGTAGGCTATAAAATTCGCCCCTCCCTTTTCAGCCAACACCTTAGTAATTGCCGCAGTTAACGTAGTTTTCCCATGATCGACGTGACCAATGGTACCTATGTTACAGTGCGGTTTAGATCTCTCAAATTTTGCTTTGGCCATTATTTTTCTCCTCCTAAACTATTCACCTTTTACCAAACCCTTGTGCGCGGCTATAACCTTCTCTGCTACATGCGACGGAACAGCATCGTAGCGCGCAAACTGCATCGTATACTGAGCCCTACCCTGACTCATGGAGCGCAACGTGTTGACGTAGCCGAACATCTCCGCCAACGGAACTTCAGCCGCTATAACGCGAGCGTTCGCTCTCTGGTCCATGCCAACAACCTGACCGCGACGACTGTTGAGGTCGCCGATGATATCCCCCATATAATCCTCCGGAGTCACAACTTCCACAGTCATAACCGGCTCTAATATTTTCGCTCCACACTTCGTCATCGCCTCTCGGAAAGCGCAGCGCGCCGCTATCTCGAAGGCCAGTACGCTGGAGTCGACGTCATGGAAAGCGCCGTCCACCAGATAACACTTCACTCCAACTATGGGAAATCCTATTAAACAGCCGGACTCCGCCACATTTTTCAATCCTTTTTCAACACCCGGCACATATTCCTTTGGAACAGATCCTCCGAAAATTTTGCTCTCAAATTGAAGACCAGAGGAATAATCACCAGGCTCGAATTGTATCACGACTTTCGCAAACTGGCCAGCTCCTCCAGATTGTTTTTTATGTACATAATCTACCTCTGCAGCTTTTGAAATTGTCTCTCTGTACGCAACCTGAGGTGCCCCAACGTTGGCTTCGACATTGAATTCTCTCCTCATGCGATCCACTATGATCTCCAGATGCAATTCACCCATTCCTTTGATGATTGTCTGACCAGTTTCATGGTTGGAACTAACCCTAAATGAAGGATCCTCTGCCGCTAAACGGGAAAGCGCAACTCCCATTTTTTCCTGATCAGCCTTGGATTTCGGTTCAACGGCAACCTCTATAACCGGTTCAGGAAATTCAATCTTTTCCAGCAGTATGGGTTTCGTCGTCGAACATAACGTATCTCCGGTGGTCGTAAGTTTCAAACCACAAACAGCCACTATATCTCCGGCATACGCTTCTTTTATGTCTTCTCGGTTATTGGCATGCATAAGCAATAACCTACCTATCCTTTCGCGATCTCCTTTGGTTGCATTTTCAGCATAACTTCCGCTATCTAAACGCCCAGAGTACACGCGCACAAAGGTCAGAGATCCCACAAACGGATCAGTCATAACCTTAAATGCCAGTGCCGACAGCGGTTCCTCGTCCTTTGGCTCCCTCTTTATCTCAGAGCCATCGTCCAAACTAATTCCATTAATCGCTCCAATATCAGTCGGAGATGGTAAAAAGTTAACAACGCCGTCCAACAGCGTCTGAACGCCCTTATTTTTGAAAGCGCTACCGCAAAATACCGGCACAAAAGCGCCGCCGATAACGCCTTTTCTAACGCAGGCTATCAATTGCTCGGTCGTTGGCTCTTTTCCATCAAGATATGCCTCCATAATGGTATCGTCCTGCTCTACGGCCATTTCCACCAATTTATGATGATACTCAGCAGCTTGTTTTTGGTATTTTTCGCTAATTTCTAGAGTTTCATACTCTGCGCCCATGGTTTCGTCCTTCCAATGAAGCGCTTTCATCCTTAAAACGTCAATTACTCCAACGAAATCGCTCTCCAATCCATCTGGGAATTGCATGACAAGAGGACGCGCCCCCAATCTATCCACGATCATGTCAACGCAACGGAAAAAATTTGCACCCGTCCTGTCCATTTTGTTCACGAAACAGATTCTTGGAACGCGATACTTATCCGCCTGACGCCAAACCGTCTCAGATTGCGGCTCCACGCCGGCAACTCCGTCAAAAACTGCTACGGCTCCGTCCAAAACTCTTAAAGAACGCTCGACTTCTACGGTGAAATCAACATGTCCAGGCGTGTCTATGATGTTAATTCTGTGACCGTTCCAGTAACAGGTTGTCGCGGCCGAGGTAATGGTAATTCCCCTCTCCTGCTCCTGTTCCATCCAGTCCATGGTGGCTGCTCCCTCGTGAACCTCGCCGATTTTGTGCGAACGGCCTGTATAGAACAAAATCCTTTCTGTAGTCGTGGTTTTCCCAGCATCTATGTGAGCCATGATGCCAATATTTCTGTACTTCTCTATCGGAGTCTTTCTGACCATGATTGCTACCACCTATAATGAGCGAAAGCTTTGTTAGCATCGGCCATCTTATGAATATCGTCGCGCTTTTTAACAGC
>JAISOD010000074.1 GCA_031275895.1 Holosporaceae bacterium
GCTTTCGACTGCTTCTCTTCTTTCGTTAATCTTTTCTTCATTGCAAATACCTCCATTAAAACAAACCTTATTAGGTCTACCAAATCTCGGCCTTTACACAAAATTATTTACGGTCTCGAAGATTCTGGCGCTGACTGAGCTTCAGGCTCCTGTTGGGTCTCTGCGGCCTCTTCCGCTTCCTCCGGGAAATTATCTCTAATGTATTTCTTGATTTCTTTGACATATGAGGCAGCTACTTCTTTTGCATCCTTTAGCTCTTGTTTAGAAATATATCTGCCGGATACCAGAGTTACGACAACCGTATAATCATGAACTACCTCCTCCATGAGAACCATGGTGCGTCCGCAACGTCCCATAAAATACTTTTCATATATGGACTTAGTTTGGTCGTCCATATCCTCCGGAGAAGCGAATTTAAAATTAGCTCGCGGACATTTTTCCCTGAATAGATTAATATTATCTGGATTTTCCGGTTTTTTATCTTTTTCGCTCTGCAAAAATACGAAAATGGCTGTATTCGTAGAATTATAGCTAGTACCGAACGGCCACAAGACTCCGATTAGCCCATTCTTCCCAGGAAATGTTCTGTAGCCCCATTGGGTAGGGCTGCGTATAACAAGTTCGTTCTTTTCATCGAAAACTGGGGTCTCTATTGGAACCGGAAACAACTCTCCATGTAGCGCCAAAAGCACAACAAAAAACAAAAACAACTTTTTCATCGTTCCTCACTCTGCCAGAATTATACTCCTAAAAAACAAATAAATTATTACTAACATTAAATTTCAGACCATCGTTGATTAAATAATGCTCGATTCCTTATGTGTTTTTTCTTCGTGCCCGGAAATAATTCTTTACTCGAAAATCAGAGAGCGAACGCTTGGTATTTAGAAGAAAATAGCCGGGAATTAATTAATTGGTAGCACATTTGTGGAATAATTCTTCTGCTATGAGTAGATGTTTTGGGCGTTTTTTTGCTTTCATGTTCCTGGTAATCGTAGTTCACGGTTTCCAGAACCCTGCTTTTGCGCGCTACACAGACAACTCCGGCGGCAATAACTCGGACTATAATGCGATGGGTATGCAAGAGGGAGGGACGCCGACGCCCAATCAAGAAAATCCACTGGAAGAAGAAGAGGAAATTAAAACGAATGTTAGATCCTACGTAGACAGTCTCTTGAGAATAAATAATCACGTAGAGCCGGCCTATAAAAATCCGCTAACAAGAGAAGAGGCCAAAAAACAAAATATTGCCGAGCAGATAAGTAAGCTACGAAAAGACATGGATTCTCTACAAAGAGCTTTGGCTAACAACGGCTACGGCGGCAATTTAAAATTACGCGAGCAAGAAAATGAGACGCCTAAAAAGACCGCAGCTCCGAAGCGAAGGAGGCGTCGCCACTCAAATAGAAGCTCCGGCGGTTATCCGCGTGGAATATATACGGTGAAGGATGTATACCGCCCAGGCAATTCGTCGTACGGATACTCCAGCGGAGAGCGATTCTTCGGCGACAGCAACTACAAAATTAAATCCTATGGATCGGAGGGAGGAGGAAGCTGCGGAGAGGGACGCAGCTGTCACGAATCAAAATCCAGTAAACGCGACGCTAAATCCGGCGGCTACGGAGAACCGGCGCCATTCAGAAGTACTCCCGGGTGCGAGACCGGCTGCGGCAATTAATTCAGACGAGTTCGGAAACTTTAGGCGACTCAATGGATTGCGCATGGATTTTATTTGCGTCGTCAATTATGGCGCCATTATTTCCTTCTCCAGAGATAAGTTCCTGCGACTATGTACAATTTCTAAATATCCGGCTATATTTAAGGCAATTTTAATGTTTATTTTTGGTAATTTTGTGCGTTTTTTGACACTTAGCTTTTTGCTGTTGACAGCTTGCGCCGGAGTGGACGATTACAGAACTCCTCAGCAAAAGAATCTAAATCCCAAAGCCTTTGATACTTTATCAACTCCGGAGGATGATTTTGCGCTCGATCCAGAAGACGACGAGTCTTTCGAAGAAGAAATTGATCGAGATCCGGTTATTCACGAAAATTTTTATAAACAAATCTCCATTTCCGTAAGCGAAAATATGAAAATGCGCGAAGTCCTAACGAAAATGGCTGATCTGGCTGGAGTAAATATCTTTATAGTTCAAGATGTTGAAGGGCAAATGTCATTTCAGGCAAAAGGTCGCCCGTTTCTGGACATTCTCAAAGACATATGCAGCGGCGCAGGCCTTAAATATTCCATAAACGGAAATTCCGTGAAAATTGAGTACGATTCCCCCATGCTCAAAATCTATAATGTGCAATTTTTAAACATTCAGCGCGATATGGAAAGCACCGTTTCTATATCTACTGATATTTTCATGAACCAATCCATTGGAACAAAAGGCGAAATCTCCACGACGGGATCATCTGGTAGTACCAACAATGGATCCAGCAGCTTGGTGGCCGGAAAAACAAAGAACGATTTCTGGTCCGAACTGGAAGAGGCGCTGAAAATCATCATTGGCGAAAAAGACGGTTCCTATGTTTCCGTACATCGCCAAGGAGGACTCATAACAGTTTATACTACCCAGAGTAAGCATGACGAGATTCAAAAATACCTGCGTATACTGAAAGATACGACTGAATCGCAAGTTCTAATAGAAGCAAAAATCCTGGAAGTTAACCTGAACGACGAGTATCGCAGCGGCATTAATTGGAATATAATGCGCAGCGGAGGGGCAATTATTGGAAAAGAATTTTCAGAACGCACTGGATTATTTACGGCCGGCATAGATAGGAAAAATTTAAGTATCGTGGCCGGATTAATAGAAAAATTCGGAGCCGTCAAGACTCTTTCCAGTCCGAGAATTACCGTCCTAAATAATCAATCTGCCATCCTAAAGGTCGCCAAAAACGAGGTAATTTATCTTCCAGAGCTCCAGAGACAATACGCCACCATGTCCGATAACCGCAGCACAGACTTCCTCTCCACCACCATTCACACGATTCCCATAGGGTTGGTTATGTCTGTCCAGCCGTCGGTTGATAAAAAAAACAATACGATTTTGCTAAATTTGCGTCCCACAATTTCGAGAATAGCAGAGTATAAGAAGGTTCCATTTTTCTATAACGCGACGGTGAAAACGACAGATTCAACAGATGGCAATACAACTCAGCAAGTACAATCACAGGAGATCCCCATCGTGGACGTTCGAGAACTTGACTCCATATTAAGGCTAAATTCTGGACAAATCGTAGTTATGGGCGGTTTAATGTATGAAAAATCACGCAATAATAGGGACGGGTTACCGGAATTTAAGGAACTGGACTTCATTGCGGGCTCCAATACGAAAACAACGGACGTCACTGAGTTGGTTATATTTTTAAAGGCGACTATTTTGCGTAGAAAAAGCCCTGCGCATCACAATGCCGACAAAAAAATTTACGACACTTTCGCCAACGATCCGCGTCCACTGAGATTCAAAAAATAAAGCTATACTTCGCGGAGAATTGCTCTATAATGACGCTATCCCGAGACGAGTACAGCTGGTGGCTGACCGTCGAGGAAATGCATGAACTAATGGAGAGAATCTCGTGAAAATCTACGGCTACGGACGACAGAACATTACTAACGAGGACGTAGACGCCGTGATCGCTGTTCTGCGGTCCGATTTTCTCTCCCAGGGGCCCCAAATAAAAGAATTTGAAGACGCCATCTGCGGCTACACCGGCGCGAAATACTGCGTCGCCGTGGCCAATGGGACCGCTGCGCTGCACCTGTCCATGATGGCTTTGGGCGTCGGCCCCGGAGACGAAGTCATAACGACTCCCATCACATTCATGGCCTCCGCCAACTGCGTTGGCTATGTGGGCGGTACCGTAAAATTCGCCGACGTCGATCCCAGGACCGCCAACATCGATCCGCAGGAGATGGCCAAACGCATTACTCCGCGAACGAAGGCCGTAATTCCGGTTCACTATGCCGGCCAATCCTGCGACATGGAGGCCATAGAGAATCTGGCCAAAAAAAGAGGGATTTTCGTGGTGGAGGACGCCTCCCACGCCATCGGATCCGACTACAAAGGCTTGAAAGTAGGCTGCTGCGCACACTCTGATATGACAGTGTTCTCATTCCATCCGGTGAAAAACATGACCACCGGCGAGGGCGGCGCCATCGCCACCAACAGTCGAGAATTGTATGAGAAATTGCTGTTGCTAAGATCCCATGGCATGATCAAAAACGATCCTCAATTAACCGACGTCCATGGAAAATGGTTCTGCGAGATGCACAGTCCTGGGTTTAATTACCGCATGACGGACCTGCAGGCGGCTCTTGGAATATCGCAGCTGAAAAGAATCGAGAAATTTAAAGAAAGGCGACGTCAGATGGCTGCGCTCTATCGTAAAATATTCGCCGATGATTCCAGGATCTCTTTTCTGGAAGAAATGGAGTATTCTG
>JAISOD010000077.1 GCA_031275895.1 Holosporaceae bacterium
GAATGCATCCAGGCAAACGGCATATCTCCGGATATTGAGGCCGATTACGCCATGATAAAAAAGCCAGATGGTATGTTTATTATACGCGAAGAGTTTTTCAATAATGCCATGGACGTGGATAAAAAAGCCAAAAACAAAAGATTCAGCGACGCGCAAAATAAAAAGAGCATTGACGAGTTAGGAAAGAAAAAAGATAAAAAGGATGGAGAAGAAGAAGATCAGGAACTCCTATATCGGAAACTTTCTCTTAGGGAACGCGCTGAAAAGGACTACCAATTGAGCAAAGCTTTCGACGTCGTAAGGACGCTGAAGAGGTTTAGGGACATGAGCGATGGAAAAAATGAAAAGAAATAAAAAATTAGTCGGCGCCTGGGTTATCTTCATCACGACCATAATTTTGTTCGTGGCTGGCGTAGAATTTTATCACTATTTCCGCATGGAATACGTTTCCAGCTACCAATGCAGAATTTTAATAAACGAAGATTTAGCCAACTTGGAATCAAAGCTGGAGAATCCAAGCCTTTTTGTTCGTTTGGAGAAGGAAGAAAACACAGATCAGGACGCTAAATTCTACGAACGAACAAAATACGGCGAGTTGCCAAGAATTGTTGGTTATGGAAGACAGGTATTCGACGTATATTCTTCGCGTTTTGAGGCTCCGCGGTCGTTGAAAAAGGTATTTGTGGCCGTGCCGGTTGAAAATACGGAGCCGGAGTCCTTTGCATCCTTTGCTAGAGCGTTGGGAAATGTAAAGGTTACATTCATTTTTCCGCACTATCTTGAAAAGCTAGAGGAAATCGCTCGAATAGCCGTCCAAAATGGCCATGAATTTTTTCTCCAGATTCCGACACAGTCTTCCATTCCGGCCGATAAAAAAAATGTCATTTCCCCGTTTCTGGCAAACGCGAATCCAGAGGATATGCTGGAGAAGCTGCGTTATTTGATGGCTTCCGCTAAACACATGATCGGTATGGCCAATACGACTCCGACATTGCTTACGAAATCACAAAAAGATATGTCAATCATCGGCAATGAACTTGCAGCCAGAGGACTTGCGCTTCTGGATCTGGAAAAATCCAACGAGATGTTGAGTCGATTGTCGCGAGAAAGCGGATTGATCTACCACAACGTCGGATATAAGTTCAGCGCTGCGGATGCTTCCCAAATTAGAGACGGAGACAGCGTGGTTATTCCCTTCGAACAAATAACCGATTTTATCAAGGGATTGGCCAAGGACTTTGTCGTTGCTCCAATTAGCGTTTCCATAAAGAGGTTTTCCATGTTGCCCTATAGAAAGTGCGTAGCTATTTTTCTGATAAAAGACGGTAAGGTATTGGTGGGACAACGTGCCGATATTTCGGATGCATGGCAGCTGCCCCAGGGCGGCATCGAGGATGAAGAAAATATTGTCGAGGCGGCCAGAAGGGAGCTGTTCGAAGAAGTTAACGCCAAAACGGTTCAAGTGCTTGGTTCGACTTCTCATACATATCGCTACGTTTTCCCAGAATCTTTTCAACGAAAGTTTGTGAAAAATGGCAAAGAGGTGAAATACGCCGGGCAGGAATTGTCCTTTGTGGTTTTTAATTTCTTGGGAGACGAAGGAGAACTGAATGTCGCCAAAGAAAATAGAGAATTTTCCTCCTGGAAGTGGACCACCATCGAAGAACTATTGCAGACAGTGGTTGATTTCAAGAGGCAGGTCTACGAAAAAGCTGTCAGAGAATTGAAACAATTGAAGGTATTTTTGTAAGCTATCGATAAGAATTAAGAAAAGCAAATTAGGTCAGAGCGTGGATTGCCGTCGCCGGAAACCTGCTGCGTTTGGTTGAATTTGAAGTCGGAAACGACAGCTGCGGAGCATATTCACACAAAGCAGCGTCCTTGAGGCTGTTTCCATCTGCTTATCTTATGCGCATCGGCATTTTTATGAAAATTAAGGATAATATGCTATAATGTATGTCTTTTTAGAATTGGAGAAAATGTTGTCCAGAAAGCTCAGAAATTTTGCCATAATTGCCCACGTAGATCACGGAAAAACAACCCTTGTGGACGCAATGTTCAGGCAAAGCGGCCTTTTTCGCGATAATCAGCAATTGGAAACCTGCGCCATGGATTCCAATGATTTGGAGAGGGAGCGCGGCATCACAATTCTAGCCAAGTGCACCAGTTTTATCTGGCAAGAAGTTAAGTTGAACATTGTAGATACTCCTGGACATGCTGATTTCGGAGGAGAGGTAGAGCGTAGTTTGAGCATGGTGGAGGGAGTGCTGCTGCTGGTGGACGCTTCCGAAGGGCCCATGCCGCAAACTAAATTCGTCTTGGCTAAAGCTCTGGCGCTTGGGTTAAAACCCATTGTCGTAATCAATAAAATCGACAAACAGGACGCTCGCGCAAACGAAGTAGTGGACGAAGTGTTCGATTTGTTTGTTGCGCTAGGGGCTACAGAAAATCAGTTGGATTTTCCAATTCTTTATGCTTCCGGAAGGAACGGATGGGCAATAAAAAATCTAAACGATGAGCGTAAGGATCTGACGCCGTTGCTGGAAACTGTGCTAAATCATATCGAATCGCCGGCAGTGGATGAAAACGCTCCATTTCAGATGCTGGCTACGATGCTGGACTATGATCAATACTTGGGAAGAGTTCTGATAGGCAAAGTGGTGAGCGGAAACGCATTGGTGAATGATTCGGTTCACGCAATCCGCGATGGGAAGGGCGTTGTTGAAAGAGCTAGATTAACCAAGCTGCTGTCGTTTGAAGGATTAAAGCGTATTCCCATAGAGCGCGCTCATTGCGGAGATATCGTGGCGATCGCCGGGCTAGAGGAGGCCACTGTTGCAGACACAATTGCTTCCACAAAAATAATCGTCCCATTAAAGGCGTTGCCGATAGATCCTCCAACTCTATCCATGATTTTTTCCATAAACGACTCTCCATTGGCTGGACAAGACGGGAAGAAGCTCACGTCGCGCGTTATTTGGGATAGATTACTTAAGGAAGCCGAAGTAAATATCTCCATTTCCGTGAAGAAATCTGACGAGCAGGACTCTTTTGAAGTAGCTGGACGCGGCGAATTGCAGTTGGGAATTCTGATCGAGACAATGAGGCGAGAAGGTTTTGAACTTTCCATCAGTAGACCGCACGTTTTGTATAAAACAGATGAAAATACTGGACAGAAATTAGAGCCAGTGGAGGAATTGTACATAGATTTGGACGATGAATTTAGCGGAATAATTATCGAAAAAATTACTCTTCGGAAGGGAACGTTGTTGGATATGCGTCCATCCGGCGTCGGCAAAACTAGGCTAAAATTTTTAATTCCCACCAGAGGTTTAATTGGTTACCACAGCGAATTTTTAACCGATACGCGTGGCAGCGGCATAATGAATAGGTCCTTCCATGGATACGAGCCGTACAAGGGAACTATTGAGGGCAGATCCAGAGGAGTTTTAGTGTCGAACGTGGCCGGAAATGCGGTTCCATACGCTCTGTTTTTTTTGGAAGAAAGGGGAACGCTATTTATAAATCCTGGAGATCCGGTTTACGAAGGAATTATTATAGGCGAGCACAATAAAGGCAACGAGCTGGACGTAAATCCAACAAAAACAAAACAGTTGACCAACATGAGGGCGTCCGGCAAGGACGACAATATTAAGCTGTCTCCGCCAAGAAGTATTTCTTTGGAGCAGGCATTATCCTATATTCAGGACGACGAATTGGTGGAAGTAACTCCCAAATCCATAAGGCTAAGAAAGAAATACCTTGATCAGATTACGCGCAAAAAAATGAGCAGGCTGTAAAAATAATGAAATTTACGCCCGTTTGGAGTGATTTCATAAAAACTTACTTTAAAACTGGCATCGGTTCCAGGTTGTTCCTTGGATTTTCCTCAGGAATTCCGTTCCTGCTGAGGTTGACAATCCTGGATCTCTGGCTAAAGGAAAGCGGAGTATCAAACACCATGATAGGATTGGTTACTCTGCTTCACTGGCCATTTACGTTTAAATTTTTATGGGCTCCCTTCATAGAAAGGACAGATTTCCCGATACTGTCTCGAATTCTCGGAAGACGCTGCGGTTGGGCTGTGGCAAGTCAATTGCTTCTATTCGTCGGCCTGATTGGAATGGCTAGCTCAAGTCCGCAAAACAACATCGGAAGTCTTATGTTTTTTGCGTCGCTGGTGGCCTTTGCAGACGGTTGTCAGGACATGTCCCTCTATCCTTATCAATTGGATGGAGCAAAGGCGGAAATGTTTGGTCCCATAGCTGGAGTTTTCGTCTTGGGTTATCGTGTTGGAATGTTTTTCGCCAAAAGCGGGACTTTATATCTGGCTCATTATCTAGGATGGAGCGCGGCCTATGCGGCGATGGCATTTTCTGTATTCCTTTGCACGTTCTTTATCCTATGCGCCAAAGAACCGAAGATTCGTCAAAATGAACAAGTAAAGCGCATTGAACAGATGGTGAAGTTCTATGAAAAATATTCCCATTCGCGCTTTGAATTCACGCGCGTCATAAAAGCGACGATTTTTGAATGCCTGGTATGCCCATTCAAGATGTTTATGCGGCGGAAACATTGGAAGAGCATAATTGCCACGGTGGCGCTATTCAGAACCGGCGACATGATCACGCAAAAAATGGTGAAGCCATTTTTCGTGGACTTGGGGTTCTCCATGCTGGAAATTGCCAATGTTGTTCAAGTTTTTGGCACCGTAGCGACTATGTTAGGCGGCGTTCTTGGAGGTTTTTTTATAAAAAGAATTGGGATCGTGAAAGCGATGTTTTACACAAGCCTATTGCATGCAATTTCTTGTTTTTCCTATGCTCTTTTGGCGCAGGCTGGACATGATTTGGTAATATTTTACTCCGCAGTATTTATTGAAAATATCACCGGCGGAGCAGTTGCCACCGCTTTCATCGCCTTCCTATACACTTTGTGTAGCAAAAATTACTATGCAGCGACTCAATATGCGCTTCTATGGGCATTTTACGACTTGGGCGGTATGGTATGCAGAACTTTCTCCGGTATCATCGCAGATATTCTCGGTTGGACAAAATTTTTCTTGTTCGTACCGCTGACTTTCATTCCAAGTTTAGTAATCCTTCTCTTTCTCATGAATCACAAGAAGCGGCATTGCAGCTAGCATAACTAAAAGCCAGTCGGATTTTAAAGAAGCAGAAGTTCTGAAGTTATCTGTTGAGATCTCCATGAAATCAATGTAGAGTAGCCGACGTATTAGAAAACGGGTACAATATGGCTGTTCCAATTATGCCTCAGGGTACGGCGATTTGGCTGATAGAGAATACGCCGCTTACTTTTGAACAAATTGCAGAATTTTGT
>JAISOD010000001.1 GCA_031275895.1 Holosporaceae bacterium
CGATGGGGATGTACAAATTTCGGGCGAGTCAAATGATTTGAGATGGTTTGAAGAAGTGTCGGTTCTTCCTCCAGATGCAGGCGTCAATATTCCCAGAATGTTTGAAAAATGGAAAAAACGCACTATATTGTATGATATAAAAAATCGGGAGATCGAAATGCTTTGGAGATGGATAAAAACTGTTATTCTACTTCCTCTTAATGTTTTAGTTATTGTTCCGCTGCTCATTCTGTATTTTTCAGATTTTCATTGGAAAACGCAAAACATACTTTACCTGATCATCGGAACATTTCTGATGATCGTCGGATTATTTCTGGCCGGTTGGACGATGCGGCTTTTTGTTGAAATAGGAAAAGGAACTGCCGCTCCCTGGGATCCTCCAAAAAAATTAGTCGTTGCAGGTCCCTATTGCTATGTCAGGAACCCGATGATAACGAGCGTGTTAATCATGCTGATTGCAGAATCGCTCTTATTTTGCTCTTGGCACATTTTTGCTTGGTTCATTGTATTTTTTCTGGGAAATACTGTTTACTTTCCGTTTTTTGAAGAAAAGGATTTGGAAAAAAGATTTGGCAATGATTACCTGCAATACAAATGCAATGTGCCTCGCTGGATTCCGAGATTAAACGCATGGAAACAGAGATAATTCGCAAACAGACGTATAAATTCGATCCGCCTCTTGAACGATGGACAATAATTTCCCATCCGAATCGGTTTCTAATGCAAGTGGAAAAAGACGAAGCTACTTTCCTGTGTCATTGTCCAAGTACATGGAAAATCGGAAATATTGTTTTCGCTGAAATACCGTGTCTTTTATTGAAATCATCGGATGAAAAAAGAAAAACTCCCTATACTACGGAGCCAAAACTTGAGTAGGGATAAATCAAAACGCCGTAAATCGCTATGTAGAATATTTTTTTCGCATTGGCATGTTGGATGAAATAGTACCCAACGGACATGCAATTTTGCGGGAGCAAAAAGTCGGAAATTCCAAGCTGAATTTTAAAATCGAAAATCGCCCCTTCAACTACGAAATGCATCGAGAGTGACAACGTTTGTTATGTTTCAAGATTAACTTCTTCACATGGCTTTTCCTACCTCTTCTCGGTACAACTTAGCCGCTATTCCCACGTCGCATCAACCGGTTTCTATCTTGATGCATTTCATACTTGAATGGGCGAAGCAGCATGGGACATGCTCTGTAATGAATCCAAACTTCATGAATCCTCACAAAAGAAAAAAGACGACTGATACGCCTCTCGTTAGGTTATACTGGCCCTGGACTTTAGCCAGTCCGAAGTAGCGTGCTTTGGCGATGAATGATCTGCGTTTTAGGGTTCCGAAGGACTACTCGCCTCTGAATCGGACTTTATAAGCCAAGGCGCCGTCGTAGCCTTATAAGCTCCACATAGCGAAAATATGGATCCAGCGCAACCTGCTCGCGTTCTCGACGGTTATGGCAAAATATCCTCTAACCCAAAGATTCCGATTTCCTATCGTCCTTTTCTTTTATGCATTGAAAAAAAAACAAAACGATATATTGTGAATCAGAAAATATTATTTGGATGAAGTCTTGATTAATGAATTCCAACGTCGTAGCCGTTCTTCCTCCGATACCTGTTGACGACAGTTTTTCGTACCTGTCGGAAGCAAATTTGGAAGTTGGCGATCTAGTGGAAATTCCTTTTGGGAAGAGAAAAATTATCGGCTTGGTTACGGGAAATTCAGTTAATGTCGATAGAGAATTAAAAAGAGTATCTGCCGTCCTAAATTTCAGCATCGGCGCTGAAAATTACAAATTTTTACGCTGGGCCTCCTCCTATAATCTGATTCCTGCTGGAAGCGTTCTAAAAATGATGCTTGCAGAGAAAACGGTTTTTAAGACTGGCAGCAGTCCTGCTTCAGAGAAAATAAACGTCGATAACTTCAAAAATATAGAACTGAATCCGGAACAAAGTCTCGCATACGCAAAAATTACGGCGAATGAATGCCGCCCTTTTTTATTGCACGGAATAACGGGATCCGGAAAAACTGAAATATATTTATCCGCAGTCAGAGATAGTCTGATAAAAGCCAGGCAGGCGCTAATTTTATTTCCAGAAATTGCCATAACCGGTCAAATATCGCAGCGCATAGAAAAATATTTCGGATTTCGACCGATGATATGGAATTCTAATATTAGCGCCGCAAAGAGAAGATTAATTTGGCGTCAAGTTGTTGCCGGAGAACCGTGCGTCGTAGTTGGCGCTCGTTCCGCATTATTTCTTCCGTTTAGGAATTTGGGATTGATAGTTGTGGATGAAGAACATGATTCGTCCTATAAACAGGAAGAGGGCGGCATTTACAATGCCAGAGACATGGCCGTTGTGCGCGGCAGTTTGCTAAAAGTTCCCGTAATTTTGTCGTCGGCGACTCCATCCATAGAAAGCATACTGAACGCCAAGAATGAAAAGTACGGATATGCGTCAATCGAGAGCAGATATGGCGCCTCGCAGATCCCGTCCGTTGATTTAATCGACATGCGACAAAATAAATTTGACGGATTCATTTCTCCAATTTTGCTAAATGAAATAAAAAAAACCATGTTGCGAAGAGAACAGTGCCTAATTTACCTGAATAGACGCGGTTATGCTCCCATAACGTTGTGTCAATCCTGCGGAGAAAAAATTTCCTGTCCGAACTGCAGCGCCTGGTTGGTACAGCATCGCAATATGGATAAATTACTATGCCACTATTGCGGTCATAAAATGAGTATTCCTGATATATGCGGCAATTGCGGAGCGGAAAAGTCCCATATTCCATTTGGCCCTGGAGTTGAAAGAATCTTTGACGAGCTTCGGGCAAAATTACCAAACGCGCGCATTGAAATTGCCTCATCTGACACTATTGGTTCCGCAAGGAGCGTAGAAGCTTTGTTCAAAAAAATCATCGACAATGAAGTAGACTTAATCATTGGCACCCAGATATTGGCAAAGGGGCATCATTTTCCAAATCTCACTTTAGTCGGCGTTGTGGACGGCGACCTTGGATTGAATGGAGCCGATCTCCGCGCGTCTGAAAAGACCTATCAACTGATTAGTCAGGTCGCCGGTAGAGCAGGGCGTGCAGAAAAGCGCGGAAAAATTTTAATACAGACGTTTAACCCCAATCATTCGCTTTATGTTGCATTAAAATCAAACGATATAAAAAAATTTATAGATTTGGAAATTAGATTTCGCCAAAAAATGGAGTTGCCTCCGTTTTTTAAGTTTGCTGCCGTTATAATTTCCGGCGTAAATAAGGAATTAACTAAAAAAATTGCTCAAAATTTAGGGGAAACGTGTCCGCATGGCATAAAGATGTATGGTCCTGCTCCGGCGCCGTTTTTTTTACTCCGAGGAAGAACAAGATGGCGAATTTTACTCAAATCCTCAAAAAAAAATTTCCCAAATAATGTCATAAAACAATGGATATCTTCTCAAAAAATACCTAAAAACATTAAAATTCAAATAGATATCGATCCAAATAATTTTTTGTAAAATTAACGTATTGTAAATCAATTTGTTTTAAACTGCAGAAGACTGTAGAAGCCGAAACTGCATTTAACGGCTGTTCGTATTTTGGTTAAGGGTATTTACAATGGTTGAAAGTACACAGCATATTTTGGATAAAATTCGTTCTCCTAGGGTACAAATTACCTACGACGTGGAAATCGGCAACGCCATTGTTATGAAAGAATTGCCATTTGTTATTGGCGTTATGGCTGATTTATCTGGAATGCCTGCTGATCCTTTGCCACAGATAAAGTTGAGGAAATTTGTGGAAGTTGATAGAGACAATTTTCCAGAATTTATGCTTTCCATAAACTCGAGGTTGATTTTTCAGGTAAAAAATACGCTGGGAGATGGAGCGGATGGTCTGAGCGTGGAACTGTTTTTTAAGCACATAGATGATTTTGGTCCCATTAGCATCGCTCAGCAAGTACCGAAGCTGAATAAAATTTATAATTCTAGAGTGAGACTGAACGACCTTGTGGTAAAACTGGAGGGAAACGATGTTCTTCAATCGCGTCTTAAGGAAATTGTGGAGAATGCTGATCTAAAGGCGGCTCTCAAGCAGCAGATTGACGCTTTACTGAAAGCCAACAAACAGACCATAACGGCAGATTTCGCAACTACTTTGGGTTCCACAGATGCCAAAAACGCCGCCGCAGCGACGCCTCCGCCGGCCGACGCGCCGTCGAGTGGAGCTGGAGCTCCAGCCGGCGCTGCAAAGCCTGCTAGAGAGATTCTTAAGGAATTGTTTGTGGACGGAAAGTTGGCTCGGGATCCTGGAGCAGAGGTGTATGCTTGCAATATGCTGATAGAACTGTTGGCCAAAATCGAGGCCGAGAAATTAACCTCCATGAAAAACGCTCTCACCTACGTAGAGAGACTGACCGCTGGCATTGATGCGGTTTTGAGCGCGCAAATTAGCGAAATTTTACACTATCCGGCATTTCAGGTACTGGAGGGAACCTGGAGAGCTTTGCACTATCTTGTGATGAACACGGAAACAGGCTCTCACCTGAAAATAAGGGTGTTGAACGCCGCCAAGAAGGAACTTTTGGACGATCTGGAGCATACGATTGAGTTTGATCAGAGCCAGATATTCAAAAAAGTATACGAGGAAGAATACGGAACATTCGGCGGTCATCCATATTCCTGTTTGATTGGCGGCTATGAATTTACGCGAAGCGCGCAGGATCTAATATTGCTCGAGAAAATGTCAAATGTTGCGGCGGCGGCTCACGCTCCATTTATAGCGGCTGCTCATGCTAAATTGTTTGATATGGATAGCTTCACGCAGTTGACGGGGCCTAGGGATATATCGAAAATTTTCGAAAGCACAGAAATGATGAAGTGGAATTCCTTCCGCGACAGCGAGGATTCCCGCTATGTCGCTCTGGTTATGCCTCGAGTTCTGATGAGATTGCCCTACGGGCCGGATACGTTGCCGGTGGATAGCATAAACTATGTAGAATCCATAGACGGCTCCGATAGTTCTCAATTTTGCTGGGGCAATGCGGCATTCGTTTTGGGCCAGCGGATAGGCAATGCGTTTTCTTTGTACAAATGGCCTGCCGCTATTCGCGGAGTCGAAGGAGGCGGTCTTGTTGAAGATTTGCCAGCCTATATGTTTAAAACGACGGACGGCGATATTGCCCTGAAATGTCCTACCGAGATAGCCATCACCGATAGACGCGAAAAAGAGTTATCGGACATGGGATTTCTGGTAATATGCCACAGTAAGGGAACGGATTTCGCCGCATTTTTCGGCGGCCAGACAACCCAAAGGCCAAAAATTTATAACACAGACGACGCCAACGCCAACGCAGCCTTGAGCGCACGGCTCCCGTATTTGCTGGCAGCCTCAAGATTCGCCCACTACATTAAGGCCATCATGCGGGACAAAATAGGATCATTCCTGACCAAGGACAATGTCTCCTTCTACCTAAATAACTGGATAGCTAGCTACGTTCTTCTGAACGATTCGACAAGCCAAACCCTAAAAGCTAAATATCCGCTGAGGGAGGCCCGCATAGACGTCTTCGATGTTCCAGGCAAACCTGGGTCCTATAAAGCTACCATTTTCTTGAGGCCTCACTTTCAGCTGGAAGAGCTGACGGCGTCCATAAGATTGGTCGCGACCCTACCGCCGCCTGCGACAGGCTGAGCAAATTGTTTGGTGGTTTTTGTTTTTTACTTGAATTGTGTTCGTGGTGCAGATTGGTTTTATCGTTAAATAGTTTATGTAGGAGAAATTAAATGCCAAAAGGAATGGATATTATGAACACAAATACAGGCGCCTACGAAGAAGTAAAACAAGGCAACAGCATAACGTCGGTTAGTTGCACCATAGAGACCAGTGAACCGGATGATATTTTTTCGAGCGAAATCAAGGACAGAGAAGGCAGTTCTCCCTGCGACGAAGCAACTGCCGGCTGCAAAAGACTCACCAACGACAGCGTTGCCGCTGGAGAAATGCCAAACTTTGGAGACGTCATAAACTATGATGTGGAAGTTGAAATGGACTTTGGTTCCTGGGGGCCAATGATACAAAGTTATCTGTACGATGGCACGACCATAAAAAAAATAATAATACGCAGAGTCATGAATATAAATAACGAACTTGTTGATATTCAGACTACAACATACGAATCATGCCTGTTCAAAAGTTATAAACAAGTGGGGAAAAGGATAACTTTTTCTTTCAGTTGGGAAAACAAGGAAGACATAAACGTCGCGCGCGCGCGCGATGGAAAAAAGATTGGACAGTATGGGGTTTCCTACGACTCTGCTACCGGAGTAGCTACTCGCGATGTAAGCTAGATATGTTATACGAGCAACCGTATTTTTAAAATTTTTTAGAAATAATTTTTTCCTTCGCGTAAGAGTCTCATTTTTGAGTTATGCCCCTTCATGCTGAGAAGTTGGATTTTTGGAGTGTGTATACCCAATCACGCCAAGAAGCAGAATGAAGCTATCTGAAAGTCCACTGCTGTTGCAGTATAGAAATCCAATTTCCTGGTGTGAG
>JAISOD010000003.1 GCA_031275895.1 Holosporaceae bacterium
ATACACGAGCTTTCTTTGCGTCGTCCAAAAGTGCGCGATTTGCTGATTGCCGGTAAAAAAGAGACTTCAGAATCTGAGCGCGAGGTAAATCTCATCGCGAATTTGGCGGAAATTCCAGCCGAGGCCATAAAAGATCTTGATATGCGCGACTACCTGAAGATTCAGGAGGTGTTGAAGGATTTTTTATCGCCGGCGAATCCGGAGAGCTAAGAAAAGCAGTATTAATCATGGCTTCTCATAGCAAAGGCGGGGTCAGTGAGTGGTTGGAGATGGAAATCGATGATTTTTCGCTGTGGATTGAGGCATTGAAAGAGTTAAATAAGTAATGGCAAGTGAAACGAGTCATCAGTTAAAGATAGCAATTGGGGCTGCGCTCAGTGGCAGTTTCGGTTCTGTCACATCCGGCGCTACCTCGAAAATCACCAAAATCGGTGCTGCCATTAAAGACATGGAGAAGCAAGGAGCTCTGAGCGCTCGTACCGTTAACAATCTGAAGATGCGTTACGATTCTTTTCTTGGTTCCCTAAACAAGCAGCAGGCCATTATTCAAAAGCGTGCGTTTTATCAGTCGCAGATTATGGGAGTGGTCGCTCTTGGAGCGGCTCTGGTTGCGCCGGTGAAGGCTGCCATGGACTTCGAGACCTCGCTATCAGACATTGCGTCCGTTGTGAATTTTCCTGAGCCGGACGGTCTGGAGAAGCTGGGCGATACGCTCACAGAAATTTCTCTGCGCGTTCCTATGACCGCCGACGATCTGGCAAAAATCGCGGCCACCGGCGGCGCGTTCGGAGTCGCTCTCAAGGATCTGCCGTATTTCACCGAAGAGGTGGCCAAGACAACCAAGGCTTGGCGTTTAACGGCAGACGAATCGAGCGAAAAAGTCGGCAATCTGATGAAGACCTTCAACGTCACCGTGCGTGAGTTGCCGAAGCACTTTGATGCGATAAATCATCTTGGCAACCTCACAGGTGCAGCGGCGGGTAACATACTGAGAGCCATAACCCGCTCCGGCGACGGCTTGGCGAATTTTAAATTATCTATACCGCAGGTTGCAGCGTTAACATCCACAATCATGTCGTTTGGCGAGGGGGCCGAACAGGCCGGTACATTGGTTTCCGGCATGCTGCAGAAGTTATCCATTGCAAAAGGTCTGGGAAAGGGCGCACAGAAAACCCTCATAGACTTGGGGTTATCGCCAAACGCAATTGCAAGTCTGATGAAAGAAAACCCGCAGAAAATTCTTGACGAGTTGTTTAGTCGTGCATCTAAGCTTTCCGTCGATCAACGTGCGGTTGCGCTTCAGAAAATTTTTGGCCGCGGCCCAAGCAAGGTGGTGGGCAAACTCATTAATAATCTGGAACTCTACAAAAAGAATCTGCAATACGTGGCTGATCCGAAGAATTTTGAGGGTTCTCGAGACGTTGATTACGAGATTGTTGCGAAAACGACAAGGGAAAAGTTAACGCTATTAACTAATACTATCTCTGCTTTTAGCAAAGAAATCGGGCGCTCTCTGTTGCCGGCCATTGGCAGCGTTGCTGACTCAATTACGAGCATTCTAACGCCAATAATGTCTTGGATGGCCAAGAATAAGGAGCTTACGAAGACCATAACAACCGGAGTTGCCGGACTGATCAGCTTCCGCATCGCAACTTTCGCGCTGGGCTATGCGTCGACGTTTTTGTTCGGCGGTTTGAATCGGCTTGTCATCGTTGCGAAAGGACTGCGGCTTGGATTAAGTCTGCTGGGCGTCGGTATAAAAACTCTATTATTTGGTAGTTTTGGCAAATTTATGCTGGCTGCAGGAGCGTTAGGCACAGTATTTTCAGCTTCACTTCCGGAAGAGGCTGCCGGATTGGCAAACAGTTTAGGAGTTTTAGGAACTCAATTTCGAGCTGTTGCTGCGGGAAGCGAAGGACCGGTAGGCGGGTTAAAAGCTTTATGGACTCAATTTCGAACTGTCGCAAGTGGGATCGGCGGGTATTTTGTAAAAGCAGTAGAAAAAGTGACAGGCTTGAAAATTCAGCCTGTTTTCGAAAAGCTTGCGGCGATCTTCAGCGATATTTCTTCGAAAGCCAAAGTTGAATTATCACCTGCATTCAACGCATTCAAGGATAGATTAGTGGCAATTGCTGGCGCTGTAACTGAAATAGTGTCTCCATCGCTTGTCAATCTCCGCAATATTTTCTCTGGAATTGTCAGAGATATTCGATCTGGAGCAATCCCTGTAATTGAGGCGTTGCGTGGAGTTTTTGCGGGGTTTTCCGCCGGAGAAATCGGCCAAGTGATTGCCGGAGTTGCTTTGCTTGGATTCAGTTTTAAAACAATTGCATTTAGAATCATTCCGGCGGTATTTTCAGTGTTTTCCGGCTTGGGAAAAGCTCTGTGGTTTTTTGCGACAACAATCATACCGACTTTATATTCCGGAATCGCCTTCATCGGACAGATTTTTTGGTTTTTTGCCACAACGGTTTTGCCGACAATATTTAACGGATTCTGGTATCTGTCGACGGAAGTGATTCCGGCGGTCTGGAGCGGTTTTTCTAAACTTGCAGTTAAGCTGTGGGAGTTCAGTAGCAGTGCGATTACCACTGTAATTGGCGAGGTACGGCGACTTGCGGTTTCATTATGGGGACTTGCCACTAATGCCGTTGCGCCGTTAATCGCCAAATTCCCAATTTTAGGAAAAGTGATGCGCGGAGTCATGATGACAGGTGGCATTCTTGCTTTGGCTTGGGCAGCCTACGAAATATACAACAACTGGGAGAAAGTAAAGAATTTCTTTGGCACGATTTGGGTTGGGATTAAGGGATACTGGGATTCATTTGCGGCGACAGTTGCTTCTCTGTGGGAAAATTGCGTTGGCTTCGGTAAAGCCATATACGCTGTCTTCGATTTTACCAAAAATTTGGGATCGATTTTGTATGCGGTCATCGAAAACGTTAACGCTCTTATCAACAGATTTATTTTTGGCAAAGATGTTGTTATTCCGGCATGGGAATCGGTGAAAAACTTCTTCAAAAATATTTGGAATGACATAAGCTGGGACAGTTTTATCAAAAAAATCGAGTCATTGAACGTTGCCGACAAAATCATGGCCTCGTGGGAAAAATTGAAGGCGTTTTTCACCGGAATTTGGGATGACATCGCACCAAAGTGGGATGCATTTACCGCTCCGCTATCAAAGATATGGAATGGTGCGAAATCATCTGTTTCAAGCATTGGCAGTCTGTTTAAATCTGACGAAACAAAGCCGTCGATTGCATCAAAGTTGCCTCCGCTGAGCGGTGCCAAAGCTGTGCCGGTCACAAAAAATCAGAACGTTAGCGTCGCCGTCAACGTGAACGCCTCGAAAATCAGCGATCCGAGAGAAGTCGCAAAACAGGTGAGCAAAGAGATGAAAAGTTTCAATTGGAATTACCTCTACGATCCAGTAGGTGCGCTACCATGATGTACGGTAATTTTCAATTCAGTCTGAAGACATTGTCCGCCAACAGTTTATCACGATCGACAGAGTACAAATGGGTCGATACAGACCGTGTCGGAGACCTTCCCTACGTTCAAAATCTCGGTATTGCGAAGGATAACGTTGAAATTGAAGGCATTTTCTACCCTAAACTGAACGCTGCTACACAATATAATAGTATCGACAAAATGGCGATCGGCATAGCCAAGGAAAAAGTGCAGGATTTTGCTCTACAACAACTGGGATTGAGCGATATCTTGCTGAGTAACGACGGGAATTACCAAACGATAGCAGATATTCGCAACTCAGATTTGTGCAAGACTGCCAACAATCTGATTATAGATTCAGGCGAGATTCTTGGTAAATTCGTGATCATCGGTATCACTGAAACACAGTCATTTTTCGATAAAAATGGCGTGCCGCAGAAAGTGGAATTTAAATTGACGCTGAAGCGCACGCCGGGCGTTAACGAGGCCTTTGTTGGAGTTGATGGCGCGAATTCACTAATTGATACGATTACAAATTTAGCGAGGAGTTATTTAAGGTGGTGATATATACGACCAAAGAAGGCGACGTTTTAGATTGGATTTGCTGGAAGCACTATGGAACAACGGCTGTGTTTGAGCAGGTTCTCGCGGCGAATCCAACTTTAACCGATGAAAAATTACCTGCAGGAATTGAGGTAAAGTTGCCATACATCGCAACGGTTAAAAGCAAAAAACAAGAGGTGCGTCTATGGTCTTAGAGCCAGACTTTTCGGTGATTATCAACGGTGAGACAGAACTCATAAAAGAGCGTGTAGTCTCGATTCGCACCACCGACGAGGCCGGAATCATGAGCGATTCTTGCGAAATTGAGCTCGATGATTATGATGACGCTTTGTCTTTGGCCAAATCCGAGGCGAAAATTGAGATTTCGCTGGGCTATAAAGGTGGCGAGCTTACGAAAATCGGATCCTACCATGTAAAAGAAATCGATATCGATGGAGCACGTAAGACGTTGAAAATCAAAGCAAATGCCGCCAGCAAAGCCATGAGGTCGCAGAAGAGCAAGAGCCACGAAGGAACGATGTCTGATCTTATTCCGGAAATGGCTGACGAATACGAAGTAGATGCGGCCGTTTCAGATGAAGTGGAAGACCTTGATCTCGAGGATTTCCCGCAATTCGCCGAGAGCGATATGAACTACATGACGCGCCTGTCTCAGAAAGTCGGAGCCGTTGCAAAGCCAACAGATAATCATCTTGTATTTGCGAACGACATGAGCGCGAAATCGACTTCAGGAAAGAATCTGCCAACAAAAAACGTTGATGTATCAGAACTTAGCGAGTATTCATGCTCCTTCAAAGAGACCGAATCCGGTGATGGTGCGGTCGGCACTGTGTACGCTGATTGGTACGACAAAGAAAATGCTGATTACAAAATTGTTTCTGTCGGTTCCGGGGATCCGTGGATCGAACTGGACGAAATATTTCCGTCTGAAGCAGCGGCTCTGGCAGCAGCACAAGCCAAGTTTAAGCGCGTCGTGAAGTCTAACAAAACGTTCCGCTTCACCACCGGCGGCCGTCCGGATTTTTTCGCAGAGTCTCCGATTGTATTTACCGGATTAAGCCCAAAAATCCCCGCCAATTGGATTATCTCAAGAGTGGAACACACGTTGAGTTCCAGCGGGTTTGCGACAAATGTTGATTGTTCGAGCGTTAGTTGATAGGAGGGAAGTAACATGTCCGAATTCAAAATAAGTCCGGTGACACAGTGCAGTTCGAGATCCGGCCACGGTTTTCTTTTTTGGTTTTTGCTGGCGGTTTTCATCAGCGATATTGGCATAACCAGCTGGATGTTTTTTCGTCTCACAAATCGAGTCGAAAATCTCGAGCGGCAATTGCAAACCACAACAACCAGAAACGGAGGCATTTATGTATAGCAGCAAATTTTTAAAAGCGTTCGAATATCTAATGTACCACGAGGGAGGTTACGTCAATGACAAGCAAGATGCTGGCGGTGAGACGAAATTTGGCATTTCGAAACGTTCGTATCCGCATTTGGATATCAAAAACCTTACCCAAGACCAGGCGCGCCAGATCTATTTCGCCGATTTCTGGCTGAAAATCAAATGCGAAGACATTGTCGACGAAAACGTCGCCATAAAACTGTTCGATTTGGCGGTGCATGCAGGAATCCCTCAGGCGGTTAAGCTGATTCAGAGAGCGTTGCGAGCAGCCGGAACGCAAGTTACTGAAGATGGAATCATCGGCTCCGCGACTCTGGCCGCCGTCAACAAAGCCGACCAGACAGATCTACTCGCAGCTCTAAAATCCGAGGCTGCCGGCTACTACCGCCTCATCGCCAACGCAAACCCGTCGCAACAACGGTTCATCGAGGGATGGTTGTCACGGGCATATTCATAATTTTTGAAAGGAGAAAAAACATGCTTACAAATCTAAAAGACTTGATTTTGAACGATAAAACAAAAGGAATTATCGCCATTGCAGCAGCGGTAATTACATATTTTACGCCTGACAGTGTAGATGTAATCATTGAAACACTGCTGGGAGCATACGGAATCACCGTGCTTACGCTCCAAAAGAAAAAGGATTCGGAAAGCTAAATTCCAGCGTTTTTGCGTAGCGTCTCGAACAGCTTTTATGGCGGGCGTATGTCTGCTAGAATTGGTTAATATTTATTCGAGGGAAAAGTAATGCCAGCAAGTAAAGGCAACGAGCTATCGAAGCCTCTCGGCGACGAAGAAATCGCAAAATTGAGCGATATCCTTGACTCATTTCCCAATGAAAATTCCATGACGCTTGAAATGTTGGACGGATTTTTCACGGCGCTTTACTGTTGCCCGCGCTTGGTACCGCCGAGCAGGTATATGCATAGTATATATGGAAACGAAAGCGAGGACGAAGCTCCGTTTGAAGACGAAAAGCAGTTCTACATTTTCTTCGAATTGCTGATGCGTTACTGGAACGGCGTTGGTAATCGCCTGCAAAGCGGAAAGTTCAAACCTTTTCTGGAAGATATTCCCGAAGCTGGAACCGGCTGGTCGGTGGGTTTTCTTCAGGGTGTTCTCCTGGCCGAGGGAGATTTTGTATCGATGATGCGGGACGAGGACGAAAGCATGGCGTTCATGTCGTTTTTCATGTTGGCGTTCGGAAACGATAAGTTGCACGAAGATTTGCCGCCTCTACTCAAAGAAGAAGTGACTCCGGAAATGAGAAAGGACCTGCTGGAGGGTCTGTCTGTCAGCGCAATGTTCCTATATTCACGCTTCAATGATTCCGGGAGAGTCGATGTCCCCAGACCGGCCTGCGGCGACAAAATCGGCCGAAACGATCCCTGTCCCTGCGGCTCCGGGAAAAAATATAAAAAATGCTGCCTGAATAGAGCCGTGCATTAGTAGATACTAAGCCCTTATCGGTGATCAAAAAGCCCTCGCCATATGGCTAAATCTTCTGGAGATATACATACTTAAAGGGGACTCTTATGATGATAGACTCAATGTTTTTGTTGCTGTAACGGATCTTGCTGTATCATTGTTTCCATAAACCAAATTGCCGTAGCTCCAAATTCTACCGCTTCTGCTTCTGTGTTTCCGTGAGACGCAGAGTATTCCACTAACTCTTCGGTTCCATTTTCGATTATTGCAGCCATGGACTGAGGCAGTATCCATAATATTGATGCAATTACCACATTAATATCTGATAATCCAAGTATGGCTGCATTTGCTATAAATCCTGACATCGATGCGTAACAAAGATCTGTCAATGCATATTTGTTCCACTTCGCAAAAAATTGATGTTCTTTTTCAAAAGCTTCTACTTCTTCTCGAATGGAACTCAGGGTCAATAATGTTTCATGATCCGCTAATATTTGTTTGGCATTTATGTTCGAGTACTCAATGGAAATATTTATCTTATCTGCTGTTATATTCGGTTTCTGCAATCCGCTCGTCTTTTTTGGGACATGTGTCATTTTTTGGTGATTTTGTCTAAGTTTCTCATACGATTTTTTTGCCACAGATCTCTTGAAAAACTCATCAACTTCACGATGCGCTTGCTTCCTTTCATTTTGAGATATACTAGGATTATTATCGATTGTCGCATGCGCATTGGATACGCATTCTGCAAACGTTGGCATCGAGGATTTGCGAAACGAAGTCTTGAGTTTATTTACATACCTTCCTGCCATTTTCTCTCTTAACTCAGATAGTAAAACAGGATCTTCCGCTTCGAGCCGGAACAAATCATTCATCGCATTTCGCCGTTCCAGATGCGCCTGCTTTAATTGATCATATTTTTCTCTTATGCCGGATTTTGAAAAAAACTCCTTCAATTCTTGCTTCGTTTGCTCTATTTCATCGGAAGATACGTTTTTAGTTTTTTGAAATTTTTCTACTTTAGCAATAGTATCAGCAACAAATCCATCGAATGATGATTCAAAAAATCTGACATAAAATGGTTTCGGATTATTAACTTCACAGGCTCTGTTATTTCCAGAAAAAACGGTGAAACACACGACAAATACAAGAATTTTCGATATGGTTTTTAGCATTTTCGCCCCTTAAAAATACGTAATTCTTACTTCGTATATCTTGTTATATTAAAGACAATTTGTCAACAAATGAGCGATTTACTCCAGAATCAACTCTTCTCTTGGAACTTTTTCCAGTTTATGCTCTTTGATTTTATCTTCGAATAATTTTTGTAATCCTGCTCTGTCGGCTAGTCTTGCATTGAATTTCTCTCGCCAATCCTCAAATGATGTGTAGCTTTTAAAGGTATAATCTTCTATTGTACAGTTTGTACATTTGCTTACCTGTCTTCTGAGAGTTTCTTCAGTCCAATCTGCAGCCTTTTTTGAGAGATCGTTCATTCCTGCCCAAGCCGCAATCAACGCTGGCATTTCTGACGAATCGGTGTGTAGAATATTTTTTTCTGAGTACTTTTTAAAAGCATCAAAAATCATAGAAACAGAAATAATTCCTTCTAAAGGAAGCAAGAACTTACTTTTTCCTTTTTCAAATTCTTTTAAATACCTGTCTTTGTGCTTATTGCTAGGAATCTGAATGGAATTTGCACTTAATGATGCTCCATAATCGTCGCTAATGTATGTAGAAACGTAAAGTGAGAACCTATAATCTCTATTTGCATGAAGAAACTCTATCCCAACAGCAATCTTTAAGGCTCCAACAAATTTACAAAAACCGATAACATTAGGGGTTCGACTAACTCTTCTCATATTCGGAAGAAGCTCTTCCCAATCATGAATTATTTGCTTCTTTTCCTCTTTGGATACTTTTCTAGAATGCTCCTCGATTTGCTTTATACGATGCTTCCACTTCATTATTAAAATTTCATCTGATACTGTTGGTGGAAACAATTTCTTCCAACGTTTAAAATCCTCATTTTTTAGTAAATTCAAGTCTTCTGAGTTCATATTTGCTGCCTTTTCCAAACTTCTACCGCCTCGAATTTGCCAGTGTACACTATTGGCAAAATAATTCATTCCGGTACATCCATCTCCATTCATTAAGTTTTCTGCTTTTCGGTCGCGATTTCCTCGCCTAGGCGCAGATATTCGTCAAACTGCTCCTCCAGAGAGGAGAAATCCTCCTTATTAATAACAAAATCCCATAATCCGGCATCTTGAAGCTCTTTTTTGGTTGCTGGTCTAGGATTTTCCTTTAAACAAAAATTATTTTCTGTTTCATCTACAATATTATTTATTTTTACAAATCGATTGTTTGTATACATATACATTATTTTGTAGTATTCAAACTCATCGTCATAATCAGCTACGATAATACAATTGTTAAAAATGTACAGCCCTGTTATTTCATCACTGTCTAGGTGGCATTTTAGATGATTTATTCTGTAAGGAGTGATCATTTTTTATGTGCTCCGTAAATTTCTTGAATTAGGAAAGTTTTCACATCTCCGGATACTGCATGTGATGGAAAAGATGTAATTATTCTATTTGTTTCCGCTTCTGTTACTATAAGAACAAAGTTTAAATTTTCGCCATTTCCTCCATACCCGCCATAATACCCAGAATTTGATCTTGGAACAACATAATGATTTCTATAGCATTCTGTAGAAGAATACCTATTAGGCAGTTTATTGATATCGATTTTTATTGGCTCAATTTTTAGGTTTTGAGCTATCTCCCAAGCCTCATTAGTCACTCGAACCGGATCCCCATAGAATACGCCATGTTCTAGCTTGGACAGGTTTTGACCACCATGTTTTCTAACATGTGACTCTCTCACAGCATTCCAGTTTAGACGATCAGTTTCCATCATTACATAAGGGCCGGTTTCAGCAGAAGCAACAACTCTCTGCAGGCTTGTTGTATCTATTTTAGCGGCAGAGGTTTGGGTGCGACTGAACACCCTTGTAGCGAGAGTTCCTGTAGCGCTCTTAATGGCACCGAGTTTTGTCATAATCGCGCCGCCATTTTTGATAAGCTTTGTGAATCCGACGGCAGCAGCTCCGGTAATGATCATTTCGACAGCCCAAACCGCAGTGTCGGCAAATTTTCTAGCTTCGACTACTGTCTTGCCCTGAGATGCGGCGTATTCCACGAAAGCTTCGGTGCCGTTCTCAATGATGGCGGCCATCGCTTGATCTGTGGCAAGCATGGAAGCTCCGGCAGTTAAAAACGCCGCCGCTCCGGCCTCCGCCGCCGTAACCAATGCGCCGACAACAGCTGTAGCGCCAACGCCTTTTAGCGCGTATCCTCCCCATTTGGCGAAAGTAGGATGTTCTCTTGCAAAAACTTCAGCTTTCTCCCGAATGGAAGTTGCCATGCTAAACGCTTCTCGGGCCGCGGAACTTTGCTCATCTCTTGTTCTTGAGTAATTGAATGCGCGATTCATTTCTGCAGCATCAGACGATGATATTGCATGCTCTGAAGGTTTTGGCATAGACGAAGGCACAGCTTTTGTCAGTACGACGGATGAAGTTTTTGCAGAAGCTTTCGTAGTTATAGGCTTCTTTGAAGATGCTGCTTTCGGAAGTGCAACTGGAATTTTTGCTGCAGTTTTCGAAGTCGATTTGGCGGTAGATGCGGAAGATGTTGTTGAAGCAGTAGCTGTCGCCGGAGCATCCTCTTTTTTCTCCTGCATTCCGGCCAGTCTCATTGGCAGAGTCGGATCCTCCGCTTCCAATTGGCGCATTTTTTCGGTTGCACGCCGTTGTTTTTGACGAGTCTGTTTCAGTTTTTCATATTTTTCCTTTACATCCGGCTGAGCAAAGAATTCCATGGTTTCGCGATCCGATTGTTCAATCTCTTCTTTAGAAGCGTTGGCCGCCATTTGTTCGAGTCGAATTCTCGCTCTGACCTGCTGGAGTTCGTCGATTTGTCCCATCATGGCTGTGAATTCTGCGATGGAGGGGTTGATGACGGTGCGTTTGTGGGATTCGGCTTCGCGGACTTTCTCTTCGAGGATCCGGCCGGCCTGGATGCGTTCGGCGTCACTGCGTACGACGACTCCGTCCGGTTTTAGGCCGACCATGGCGCTCTTCTTGTGGAGCAATCCGCCGACGGTGAGATAGAAGCGTTCGATTCCGACCATTTCAGCGACTTCATGGATCTTCCGGGACATGGCTTCTTCGTCGGCGATGCGAATGGTCGGAACCGCGGAAAATGCCGGATGCATAAACCCGTCGGATCCTGGTACGGAGGACGTTTGCGGCGCGTAGAGGCGATCCGGTTTTACATCCATGAGCATGCCGGAAATTGCAGCCAGACTGCCGCCAATGGCTGT
>JAISOD010000066.1 GCA_031275895.1 Holosporaceae bacterium
TTGAAAAATATCGTTCGGAATGTTATATTCCACCATGCTGTATAAACCCTTTCTACTTGAAACTTGAAGAGTTATACAGCTTTTCCAAATAAATTAAAATTTCCTAACGAGACCTATTAATAGGCAAATATCTAATAAAATTTATCGTTAATCAGTAATGAGAAATGATATAATAAGCCGGTTTAGTGTAATTTCCGCTTGTCCGTTTCGATTTAGTTTTTTTCGGCGGCTCGAGAGTAGGCGCCCAACCTCAGCAACTGCGTTCCGAAGGCGCTTGTTCGTGTGAACCTATTAGCGTCTAATCCAGCTTGCAGGAAATTATACCAGTGTTTGTTGCTCAGCCTATTTCCGCGCTTTTGGCCAAGAATGCAGACAACGTCTTCTGCTCGCGTCAGCGCCACGTATAGCAGCCGCCGAGATTCTTCAAGATCGTTAGCCAGACTATTTTCGTACAACCTAGCAATTTTTTCGGTTCTAGCGTCGCTTCCAAAGTTCCATAGCAGAATGCCCTCTTCCGTTTCTAAAATTTTTTCGCCGCTTGTTTGGAAAAAATGGGCGTCCGCGATAAAAACGAACGGCGCCTGTAATCCTTTGGACGCGTGAACTGTCATTAGCCTTGCGGCGTCCTCTTCGGCAAAAGATTCTCTTTTTATTTCGTGCTCAAAGGATCTAAACCAATGCAGAAAACTAGGCAAAGATGGAGAATTTTCCTTTTCATAGCGCATTGCTATATCTAGAAATTCATGCAGAACATTCAAGCATTCCGCTCCAAGCCTACGTATAAATTTTTCTTCTGCTCCGTCCATGAGCGCGTTCATAAAAAAATCGTAGACCGACAATTGGAAAGCGCTATCCACATATTTTTGTAATTTATCCAAAGAATATTTGCTGTATAATTCTTCGTTTCTCTTCAGATAGTTCCACAATTTTTCCTCTTGGCGATCTAGACAGCAGCGCATTAGATCCTCTTCCGTCATGCCGACCAGCGGAGATTTTAGGCAGCGAGCGCACTTCAAATCATCGCGCGGGAAAACCGCAAATTCAGCAAAAACTATCAAGTCCTCAACTATCAGCTGATCTTTCAGCAGCGCCTTATCGACGCCGGTAGCGCGAATTCCGGCTTCGCCGAGGGCAGACGTGATATTTTCCATTGTATCAACGTCTCTACGCTGGAAAAGAATCAAAAAATCGGAAGCTTTCGCCGCTCTTTGCTTTGATTCGACAAAAATGCGCTCGTCGATGGCGTTTTTTATGAATTTGGCCACGTAGAGCGATAATTTTTTCCCGGCACTTTGTTTTTCTAAATTGTCCATTTCCCAGAAGGCAGCTTCTTCCTGCTGATCGTCTTCGAAAAGATCGACCACTTCTACAACTCCGGAGCCTGCGTCGCGTCGCGATAGGTGCTTTAGCCCCGGAAATGTGTCGGCGAAAACGTCGTCCACAAAGGAAAGTATGCCTCCGGTTGTTCTGTAGGATTCGTTCAGCAGAATTTCGTGAAATTTTTGACCGCAAATTGTTGAACGATTTTTGAAATAGACGCGCATTTTATCAAATAATTTAACATCCGCGCCCTGAAATGAATATATGGACTGCTTCGCATCGCCTACTACGCAAAGCGTTCTATTGGGTCGATAATTTGCGAAGAACTCGTCTGAAATTTTTCTGATAATTTCCCATTGTTCAGGGCTGACGTCCTGAGCTTCGTCAACCATAATATGATCCACATTTCCGTCGATTTTGTAGAGGACCCAATCCATATCGTCCAGCAACGTTGTAGTAATGGCAATAACGTCGTTGAAGTCCAGACAGTGGTTGAGGGATTTTAGCTCGGTAAATTTTTGGATTATTTCGCTAGTCACCGAAAAAAAGGCCGCGTTCGCCTTTGCGGCGTCGTAATTTTTTTTAGCTACATAAAATTGCCGCGCCTTTGCTGCAATCTCTTCCATACGTTCTCGAAAACCGGCTCCGGCGATTGCCTGCGTACATAATTTATCGTATATTTTATCGGTATTTTTTACGAGGAACGCGTCGATAAATTTTTCAGTTGGGTTCACGGAGTTTGCGCGTAGAATTTCAGCCTTTTTTATATCCGTCGCGCCGCCTAAAAACAAAGTTTTCGCTAATTCAGCAAATGCATACCGATGACGATTGTCAAATATTTCTAAAAATAATTTTTGGTTTAATTCTTGATTACTCAGCTCATGATAGCCCTGATCCAGATTAAAAAAATCGCCGTATAGGCTGCTAAAATCCTGTATTTTGGCCATGAAACGCTGAATTTTCGCGATATTTTCGTCCGCCAAAAGACTTTTAATATCTGTGACATAAGCGGCAATCGTTTCCCAGTGGGCACGATACTTTTCATGCACCAAAACGCTCTCGATGGCGGCGTTTAGCATTTGTTCGCGCTGGTAATTATCGCACACTTTTATACCAGGAAGTAATCCGGTTTCCAGTGGGAAACGACGCAGTATGCCTAGACAAAAGCTATGAATGGTCTGAACGCACACCCACTCTGATCTCAGACTTTTTTCATGGAGCGATCTGGCCGATTTAACGTAGGATTCGTCGAAGCCCATGTCCCTCAGTTCGCTCGCCAAATCCTCATGAGGAGCTTGGCTCCATTGGCGACAAAAATTAGACAGTCGCGCCAACATTTCCGCAGCGGCTGCATTAGTGTAGGTCAAACAAAGAATCTTTGACGCTTTAATTCCATTGAGCAATAGGGCTAGAATTCTTTCCACAAGACTTTTCGTTTTCCCTGTTCCAGCCGAAGCAGAGATCCACAAAGACGCTGTGGAGTCTTTTATTTCATTCTCCATTACGCCGTTCCTTAACTCGAGCCAGATGCAAATATGCTTCATTATACGGAGCGTCGATGTTTACGGCATAGGAAGCTCCCAACACATTGTATTTATTGATTATTTTTTTTAGCGTAGCGCGCGTTTTAGAGCATAATTTTTCCGTTTCCGCTTCGTTCTCAGTGATTATTTTTTCCTCTCCGCCGTCAATTCCGCCCAATCGCCAGAAAATCATTTTTTTTACGGATGTATATCCCAGACGAAAACCATCGTTTTGGGCGATCAGACATTCAACCGGAAGCTGCATGTTAAATCCTTTTTCTATTTTATGGTTGCTTGGCGTCGCGCCGGTTTTATAGTCGATTATGGATAAATTGCCATCCTCGTCTAAGTCTATTCTGTCCGCTCTAGAACATATGCGCACCTCGCAGTCTGGAGACGCTTGTAGCGCAAAACTTCCGGAAATTTCCGCAAAATATCGATGATTATTGTTTAGACGAGCTGTGACAAAGGCGAAGATCTGATCCTTTCTAAAAAACCATAACCCCAATTCTGAAGGTTTTAATCGCCAGTCTTTTAAAATCTTTTCCGCAAAGTGATTTAATTTTGCTAAATCAGTCTTATTCGGAGAATGGTTCACGAACGTTTCCAATAGGGTATGGAGATAATTTCCTCTAATATTTTTCCGATTATTTATATCCCTTAATTCTGGCAAATGGAGAATCCTCTTGGCATAAAAAGCATAGGGATTGTTGATTAACAAATCGACGTCCGAAGCCCATAATTTGTGTGGACGATGACGCAGTTCTGGATTAGGCTCATTCCATGGTATAATTTCTCGCTTACGGTGTTCTTGTATGTTCAGCGTCAATCGCTGCAGCGCGCCCTCTCCGATCTGCGAAGCTTTTCCTGCAACATCCTGATTTTGAGCCAATATTTCCAGATACCTGTATTTTCTCTGCTGTAAGCCGTCAATAATTTCAGATCTTGTGATCAGGACTTGATTTTTGTGCCATAAACGCTCAAAAATACTCTGAAGGAAGTCGTTTCGATCTTCCACAGACTGAATTTTCAAATTTTTGAGCATGGATTTTGTCAGCCAAAAGTCGCTATCATTGGATTCTGACCATGATTCTTCGTTGACTCCGGCAATGATAACCAAATCTGCATCCAACAGCTGAGCTTCTATTGCGCCAAGAATCGTCACGCCTTCGGTATATGGGCCAACTTCTCTTTGCGCCGTTGCAAGTATTTGATTGGTGAAAAATATGCGAAATTCCTCAAAATTCATGGGCGGCAACAGTGCCGAGAGCGACAGAATACTTTCCGAAACTTCTAAAAGTTGCGCGACGTCTTCGGGATTAACCATAGAAAGAATTTCACAGCAATCAGAATGCCATTCCGAGAAGGCGCGGCGCTGTCTGATATCAACTCTGCGCGCTTGCATTTTAGTAGCCAACTCCAGAAAGCTTGGATTTTCGTTCTTTCCATCCCAAAAATTCAATGCGGCGAAAAAATCAAATGGCAGCGTCTGCCGTCTTCGAAAAAATTCCTCCAATTCCTGAGCAACTGCCGCATAATTCTTGCTTGATTTCAACAAATCCAAAACCGACTGGACGTTCCATTGGCTGGATATCAAATCCATCAGTAGTGTCGTTACCAAACCGCTTCGAGTTTTAGAAAAAGGACAACCAATTGAATCATCTGCGAAAATATTCCATCGGAGGAGTTCTTTTTTTATTTTTTCCGTCAAAGATCGCTGCAAAGAAACTATGAGCACTCTCTTATTTTCGAATATGGCTCTGCGCGTCGCAAAAGCTATGGCAAAAGCCTCTTCGGCACAATTCTGGAATTCTTCAATCACTCTGGAGAAGGCAGGAGGATCGCTCCGATTGCCGTCGGCGGAGGCGCTGTATTCCCATTGTGCGGCATGGTTGGAATCAATGGCGTCAACTAGATTGGCGTTAATTTTATAATTCATATGTGTCGGAGATTCAGACCCGAATACCGCCAGCACTCCGTTTGAAGAAGCCGCCACGCGCTCCAGAAATAGGCGCGCATAAAAGTTAGCGTCTCTGGCGCCTATAGCAATTACATCTTGCCTTTTAGGCAGATTGGCAAAATTGGTAATTTTTGTTTTTGTTCCTTCAATGATCTGCAATATCTGGTCTGTCTTGCAGACGTCGTCCAAAATCGCCAGCGTATGTCCCCAGCGCTCCGCTAAATTTTGCGGAATCATGCTGTTTAATTGTTCCGGAGAGACGTTATTAAAAATAAGCTCTTTCAGGAACGAAGCCAGACTTCCGGCGAGAGAGAACAGCGTATCAATTGGAATGGAAGGTTTTTTGCTTTTGAGCGAGCTCATCACCAGAAGCGTCATTCTCTGATCTTCGAAGATGAAAAAATCTGAGATGGAGCTTATTTGCGGCAAAGTACGCGCATTCCACTCGGGCAAAGATAGCATATATTTCCTAAGCTCTCGGCAGCTTCTCAAGTTCGGAAGAAATATGTGATAATTATGGCGATAGTCGGTCGTTTTTCTTTTTATTAACGAGGTTATTTCTTTTGCAAAACAACTATTGAGCGGGATATTGTATATGGCGCCCATGATTATTTTCTTTTTTTAATGGAATGGACAACCAAAATGCAACCATTCTCGCTTGTTCTGCTGGGATGCGTTTCGTATTTGAAATCAAATTTTTCGCCTGCTTTTTCCAGCTCGGCATTTAGCTTGGCGCCTTTCAGAAAAACTCCATATTCAGACTGGCGCTGCACCATTATATCCAACAACTTCGTTAATTCTGCAAATCCTCGCGCACATACGGTATCAAATCCGCCCAGCTGCAGCTTTTCTATCCTACACGTTTTCAAATGCACCTTTGTACTCGTCATTCTAGCCGCTTCCGCAAGAAACAGCATTTTCCTTCGATCAGCATCTACGCAAATAACATCCCAGTCGCCGACCATCGCCAAAATCATTCCCGGGAAACCTCCGCCACTTCCGACGTCAAGAATATTTTTCCCCCTAATATGCGGAATAATTTGCAGACTATCCAGCACATGTCTCTGCCAATAATGGTTCAGGGTTCCGGGAGAAACCAAATTAACTGCTTTCTGCCATTTTAACAGCAATCTTTCGTATATCTTCAATTTTTCATATGTTCCACGTGAAACATTTAGATCTTTTTCAGAGATTATGCTTCGAGAAAAATCCAACGCATGTTCCACGTGGAACATTACCGGTGCGACTTTATCCAATCAATTATGCGCGCTTTAGACGACGCTCCAACGCTAACAGAAGTCTTCTCTCCTTTTTTGAAAATCGCCAGAGTAGGGATGCTCATTACATTGTATTGGGAAGCGATATCCGGGCTCTCGTCTATATTAATCTTGACGATTTCCACGCCCAGTTCCGCTTGCGCTTCCTCCAAAAAAGGAACTATCATGCGACAAGGACCGCACCAATCGGCATAAAAATCCACCACAACGAAATCTTTTTCCAGCACGTCCGACTGAAAACTAGCATCATTGGCGATTTTCATAATACATTCTCCATCGACTATTTTATTCTTTCTATTGCAATCCCGCAGTCGGCGAATTTTTCTTTGACGCAGCAGTAACCCCTATCCAAATGATAAACTCTATCTATCACAGTGTCTCCGTCGGCCGCCAAGGCCGCCAAAATTAAGCTAAAAGAGGCCCTCAAATCAGTCGCCATCACTGGGGCGGCGGTAAGATGTTTTACGCCTCTTACCTGCGCATGCGTACCGGCAACGGATATGTCTGCTCCCATTCTCATAAGTTCAGCCACATGCATAAATCTGTTTTCCCAAATATTTTCCCGTATATTAGACTTTCCATCGGCAAGACACAGCATGGCCATGCACTGAGCCTGCAAGTCCGTAGGATAACCGGGAAATGGCTCCGTGTCGACGTCAATGGGCAATATTTTTCCGGAAGATTCAACGCGAAGGCCATTATCAATTGACGAAAAACTTAATCCGGCCAGCTCCATCTTATCCAAAAAACTGGGCAATAACTTTCGAAAATCTCCGCCTAATAAATCAATGCGACCGTTGGTAATGCCGGCGGCAATGGCATAGGTCCCCGCCTCGATGCGATCCGGAACGACGGTATGCTCTGTGCTGCGTAAACTGGTAACGCCGTGAATCACAACGGTTTCTGTTCCATGGCCTGAAATATTGGCTCCCATTTTGTTAAGACAATTGGCCAAATCGACAACTTCCGGCTCGCGAGCGGCATTTTTTAGAACGGTGGTTCCATTTGCCAAAACAGCCGCCATGACGACGTTTTCCGTTCCGGTAACCGTAACAATTGGAAACGTGAATTCAGCTCCACGTAATCCTTCCGGAGCGCTGGCATGTACGTATCCATCCCGCAATTCTATCGTTGCGCCCAGAGCCTCCATGCCCTTCAGGTGTAAATCTATTGGACGCACGCCTATGGCGCATCCTCCTGGTAAAGAGACTCTACAGCGACCAAGTCTCGACAAGAGCGGTCCAAGAACAAGCGCCGAAGCGCGCATTTTTTTCACTATTTCATAGGGAGCCGTAAAATTTTCCAGCGCATCGGTTTTCAACTTTATGCTGTTGGCGTAGTGAGAATCCTTGAAAACCTGGTAGGTAATACCCAAATTTTCCAACAAAGCAAGCATGGTCGTTACGTCCGTCAGAGGCGGCACGTTTTTTAAGCGCATGCCGTCGCTCGAAAGCAACGCCGCCGCTAACAGTGGCAAAGCGGCATTTTTCGCACCTGAAATGTGCACCTTACCGTTCGCCTTTTGTTTTCCGTATACCTTTATTTTCTCTATCATAGAAATTCTCATCCGGCCCCATGGTACATTAAAAATCTGAAAGTTTCAATTGATATCAGGCGCGCGCTGATTGCTTCATAGAGATATCGGCAAAACCGATTAAAAAATTTATCGATTAGTTGATAGAAAAATCACAGTTTCCGATTGAAAAGACTCAGTCAACTTCATATTCTTGAGAGAACTTGCATCCTATGAGCCCATACAAAAGGCATTCGCGTTCTTGACAGCGAAGCTTATCTTATTTAGTCTAATCCCTTGACTTACGGGGGTGTAGCTCAGTTGGTTAGAGCGTCGGCTTGTCACGCCGAAGGTCGCGGGTTCGAGTCCCGTCACTCCCGCCACCTGAAGTTTCAGGGGAAAATAGCGATTCAAACTTCCTAAAAAACCTGTATAACCACGATTTTGTATAACCCCTGTATAACCGCAATTTGAGGCGGCTATATAATTTTATTGAAACGCATTGATGAAAATTGCTGGAGGCGCGGCGCATAACTGCATCGTGCTTCGTAAGAAAAGTATCTACAATAGCATCGCTAAAAGTTATACAGGAGTTATACAATCTGATACCTCTCTTCATTTTTGCAAGAGAATATCATTTTTTCCACGTCGCGGCGCGCCTTTAGTTTCTTCCTGTGCTTCTTGCTTTTTTATTCTTGAGGCGAGCCATCG
>JAISOD010000009.1 GCA_031275895.1 Holosporaceae bacterium
GATAAAATGGTTTCGAAGAACGTTTTCGAGATTTTGTAAAACTTCTTCGTCTTTTATGGCTTTTTTACACTTTGCTAGCACGTTAATATGGCTCAGATAAATTTCCTAACGAGACCTAAAAGCTTTGGTCCAAAAATTTTTGTAATTCATGCTTTGCCTCTACTTGAACAGGCCATTGTATACTTTCTCTCAGCCATTTTCCAGTCGTCCATAGTGTCGATATCCTGCGCCTCCATTTCCGAAAGCTCCAGCGGCAGTGTATTTTTGCAGAAGAGAGTTTTTTGTTCCACCAGCGCGTCCGTTCTGAAACAGTAAAATTGTCCGGCGTCGTGGTATATTGGCTCCAAATCCTGAGATCTTGCATTGTAATTTTCCGGAAATAGCATCTGCAATTTTTTGTTGCGAATCGTCAAACCACGCAGCGGAGGATAGGAGAATCTCAACACCGGCAACACGCTGTCCACCTTTTCCGAAATGAGCAACTCCATACCGCGCTTCAATCTTTCCGAAGCGACGAACGGTGCGCAGGGATATATGCAGCATCCGTATTCGAAATCTATCTCACTTCGCCGATATTCCTCCAGAACTTCCAGCAGCACCGGAACCGTCATGGCCATGTCTGTCGACGTTTTCGGACTTCGGAAAAATGGAACCTTTGCGCCGTATCTCATTGAAATATCGGCGATTTCCTGATCATCGGTGGATACCATAACCTCGTCGAAAACTCCGCTTTCTAACGCAGCTTCGATGGAGTAGGCGACGATGGGTCTTCCCAGAAAGTCCTTTACGTTTTTCCGAGGAATTCTCTTTGATCCACCCCTGGCCGGAATTATGGCTATTTTAGGCATATTTTCATCCCTTATCCTCCAATTTCAGCGGCGTTCCGCGTTCCAAATCTCGGCGCGCGGTTTTTCCGATAACGCTATCATAGTATTTCGGATGGAGTCCATGGCCGGGCCTTATGGACCTGATATTTTTTGCGGTGAATTTTTCGCCTTCTTTTATGTCTTCGCACACAAAAAGCGACCGAGCGAATTTCCTGTTTTTTTCGTTTACGGAGTAGTCGACGGCCCCCAAAACCTTTTCGGTACTGCGTACGGCCTCCACAGTCGCTTTAAATTCCTCCGGATTTAGAGAAAACGCGGCGTCGGCTCCGCCAAGTGCCCGATCCAGTGTAAAATGCTTTTCCACGATTGTTGCGCCGAGGGCCACCGCGGCGACAACGGTTTCCACATGCATGGAATGGTCAGATAATCCGATTTCCACCCCCTGTGGCCCAAATTTTTGGATCATGTCCGGAATGGTCAGCAGATTCATGCTCTCCAACGGCGCCGGATAGGAGGAGGTGCATTTTAGAAGCGTAATATCGTCATTGCCAACGGATTTGCAGGCGTCAACCGCCTCCTGCATCTCCTCCAGCGAGCAGATCCCGGTGGAAATTATCATGGGTTTTTGCTTCGACGCGGCGTATTTCACCAAATTATAGTCGACGGCCTCGAAGGATGCGATTTTGTAGCGCCCAACGCCGATGGATTCCAGAAAATCCACGGCGGAATTGTCGAAAGGAGTGGAAAACAGCTCCAAACCTATGCTTTCGGCGTAGTCTTTCAGTTTCTTCTGCCATTCCCAGGGCGTGTAGGCCTCCTTGTACAGATCATATAGATATTTGTCATCCCACAAGGTACCGCCGGCGACTTTGAAATACTCATTTTTGCAATCGATGGTGATAGTGTCGGCGGTGTAGGTCTGCAGTTTTACGGCGTCGGCGCCGCATTCTTTTGCCTTCGCTATGATCTGCTTTGCTAAATCTAAATTCCCACAATGATTTGCAGACATTTCGGCGATGATGAGGGTATGGGACATCTTAGATATATCCAATCGCGGCATCAAAACCGACGTTAGCAACTAAATCTACTATTGACAGAAAAGGAATAAATTCCTTTGAGTTAACCTGAGGATACTGGATAGGAATATAATCATGGTATTCAACGTGTATCCCATTTGCACGAAGGATTCCATCCTCTTCGATATATTCTTTCGCTCCGATGGGACTTATATAACAATTACAGCCTATTTCTTTGAGTATATTAACGAGTTTTTCCGATCTTTTTCCTCCTACATTTAATTGGCTGCTAAAAAGAAAAGATATGTCTATTTTTAAATTCCTGGCAAATTTTATCACTATGCTACTGGTCAGTTGCGACAGCACAACGGATCGCTCATCAATGTGGATGCCTGTCATTATCTGTAGCACATCATTGATATAGCGATGTCTGGAATAATTTCGTTCCAATGTACGAACATGTTTTTTCAACCAACATTGACGCATATCGACGACAATATCACACAGATTTTGTTCGCTCCCTCCAAGAACAGGGACAGTGAGGAATAATGGCTTCCCATGCACTAAAATTCTGTTTCGAACATCCCAACTACGTCTTACCACCTTTACATCATCCAAAAATACAAACGTATCGACTTTTTTCATTAACGCAAAATATCCAACCCACGGAATGTAACTCGGTTGCATAATTGCCGCTTTCATAGATCAAGCTCCATTTTAATTACAGAACAATTGGTTCTTTTCCACATATCATCATTCTCTTCACCCATAGGAACAAATCCAACAGACTTGTAGAGCTTTATAGCAACTTCATTGAAATCTGCGACATGTACTATTACTTTTTGCAGATTAAGTAATTCTTTTCCGAGATTCAGTAAAATCAAAACAGCATTCCTTCCCAATCCAAGATTTCGAAAATTACTTTCGCCAATGTATATCCAAATCTCAGCAGACAATGTACTTGAATTCACGTACTTAAAACCACAATTTCCAACATGGACGCCACCGACACATATAGCAAATACGTACTGAGTATCATCATATTTAAGATTTTCAAAATGCTGCAAATGATTTTCAAGAGAGGGTTCGTGCTGCATTAAAAACAATTCTCTTAATTCTGCGTTTTTGATCCATTTATATGAATTATAAATGTATTCTTCGGTCATTTTTGAAAGAATCACGTTGCGACAGTCCAAGAACACACGCAATAACGCTATATCATGCTCGAAATCTCGCAAATCCCTTTCATAACTTTTTTCAGTTTCTACGGTAACAACGCTACCTTCATCAATGAACGACAGAACACGCCTCACGTCCATTTGTCCTTTCCCAATATGGATATGCGAATCACATTCTGATTCTATATCTTCCATGTCCGTCAGATGGTACGCCTTCGGGCTTAGTTTATTAAATTCCTCTAGATATTTCCATCTATCAATTTTCTGGGAATTGGCGCTGCAGATTGCATGCCCGACGTCCAGACAAAAGCCGCAGCCGACTTCCTTCAAAATGTATTTGATCTCTTCGACTGTGGCTCCGCGGCATTGACGACCGCCGACCTCAGGTCGTGGTCGATACGGTTTGTTTTCAATTACGGCCCTGGATTCATTAAAATTTTTCAATTGGCGGACCGTTTCTTCGACGGTACCGTCGATGCCGCAGTGGAACACGATGTAATCGGAACATAACTCGTCAGCAAATTGCTTCACCTGGTCATATATCTGCCTATTGTAATTTTCTTTTTCCTTACTTGCCAGATTAAACCCGTGAAGAAAATGCGGACAGTGGAGATTGATGGGGACGCCCAATGTTTTCCATTTTTCGATGAAGCCTCCGGAGTCCGGAATCACATACATCTCCACGTAGGAAAAGACGCCATTGGCGTACAGGCGCTTGGCCTCGTCAAAGTAATAATCGGTGTTGGTGGACCAAAGTTTCAGTCCGAATTTATGCGCCATTCAAGATCCTAATAAACGTATCGCCAATATATACAACTTCGTCATCGGACAGATCCGGATACAGCGGCAATGATCACGGCGTCCACACCCTCGGGAGTAATGCTTTGTCGTTCATAACTATAAATTCTCATTCAATTCATTCCACTAATTTCTGCATTTCCTCGACGGTCAGCCACCAGGAATTATTTCCGGAGCTGTACTCAAAATCCTCCGCCACCGGCGAGCAATCGGTGCAGAAATATCCCTCATGTCTGACATTAACGTCCGGAAGAACGACGAAATAATCCTTGAATTCCAATGTATTACGCGCATCTTCCCGAGTGATCATTTGCTCGTGAATTTTTTCTCCCGGACGTATGCCAACTTCCATCAATTCTACATTTGGCGCAATCGCCAGGGCTAGATCTGTAATTTTCATGGATGGAATTTTTTTGACGTAGAGCTCGCCGCCCTGCGTTCGTTGGATTGCTGTCAAAACCATCTCCACCGCCTGCTCCAGTTTCAACCAAAAACGAGTCATGCGAAAATCCGTGATTGGAAACTTCGTTGTGCCTTCCGCCAATAATTTTTTGAAAAATGGAATTACAGACCCGCGCGATCCGGCCACATTGCCGTATCTTACGACGCAAAATACTGTGCTAGTATCGCCGCGATATGCGTTTCCGGCAATAAAAAGTTTGTCGGAGCACAATTTTGTCGCTCCATATAAGTTAACGGGAGCGCATGCTTTATCAGTTGATAACGCGATAACTTTCGAAATGCCGTTATATATGGAGGTTTCAATAATATTCTGCGCTCCGATAACGTTTGTCTTTATTGCCTCAAACGGATTATACTCGCAGCTGGGAACCTGCTTCATGGCGGCGGCATGCACCAGCACATCAACTCCATGCGTGGCCATTTTCAGCCGTTCCATATCGCGAATATCTCCAATGAAAAACCGCATTTTTTTGAGATGAGGCTGAAATTCAGGCATATTTTGCATAAGAAACTGCTTATATTCATCTCTGGAAAATATTATCACTTTGTGAATATCAGGAAATTTTTCTAAAACAATTTTTGAAAATTTCTGCCCAAAAGATCCAGTACCTCCTGTAATCAAAACGGTTTTGTTATTCAGCATATCTTTCAGCTCTATTATCTCCGGTAACATACACTTTTTTTTCTGAACTAGCTATACGCAGTGTGCGGTTTTTTTTATAATTTTACGCAGTGTGCAAGTTTTTCATGAGAAGATGTTATCGAAAGCAGTTGATCCGGCGATGAAAACGGCGATGGTATGAGCGCATATTTTTCTTCTGATTTTTGAGAGCAAATGCCATGTGT
>JAISOD010000046.1 GCA_031275895.1 Holosporaceae bacterium
CTCCAATTTTCTTCATAAGCACATATTTTGATTTGCGATCCACGAGCGTCACCAAAGCGCAGTGGCTACCATGACTGATTATGGTGTCGCCCTCCCAATCGCCGATGCGCAATTTTTGAGCGACAATCGCCGGACGCTCTGCAATATCAACTCGATTCGGGATACAGTGCACTCCGGATTGCCTGGATTTCTTCGATCTGTACCTTTTTCCATGGTGCCGCAAATGCTCATATAGCAGGCCTCCGCCGGCTTTGTCTTGCCTGACAAACCTGTATATTGTTTCATGGCTCACTTGCTTTCCATAAAGTTTCAGACGTCCGGAGATTTGCTCCGGACTCCAATCTTCCTCTAATCTGTTGATTATTAAGGCTTTCAGCTCTCCTTTCATTTTCCTAGGAACTTTGCTCGCTGCGGATCTTCGCTCTGATGCTTTTCTATGCGCTTCTTGAAAATTATATCCGTAACCAATTGAATTTCGAAAGATTTCTCGACTCAAAGATGACTCGCTTAGCCCCAGCTCTTGGGCAATCTCTTTGCGCGGCTTTTTCATTGACAGAAAAATCTGAAGCTGGCATCTTTGATGCTGAGTCATGTGATGATAGCCTTTACTGGCCATGTTATAGCGTTTTCACTTCGGATTTACCATAGCGATTCGCTAATTTACGTGAGTTTTCGTGAAATGTAAAATGGCAAAAGCAAAGTGAAAATGCTATAACCTCCGTTTTAGTTTGAATTCGAGATTAATTCCTTACATGGCTCGTTTCAACCTTGCTTCACTCAACCTATGATACTTGCTCCACTCCAATATCACACATCTGCATTATTGCACTTCATTGTTGAATGGGCGTCCGCAGCATTGTGAATCTGGATCGTCGGTGAAAAAAAGCTCTCATATTTCCAAAATTGGCTCAAGATACGCGAGAAAAACGCTCTTCATGGCTTCCATGGTTGTGAAAAGACACAACAAAAATTTTCAACCTTTCGTGCAGCGTCTTGAAAAAAAAGGAAAAAAAGCCAAAGTCATTGTTTGCGCTGTCATGCGCAAGCTCATGCACATTATTTATGGAATGCTAAAAAATAATGCCGACTTCAATAAAAATTTGGCTTTTGGCGATTGACTTTAAAGACGGTATCTGGGTTTTTACTGTTGTTAATCGGCGAGTTTGCAAAATACTGCGATGTTCTGGTATCCACAGTGAGAGATACTACCTTAGAACCAAAAAGGCTAAGCCAGTCTCATATTCAAGCTCATGGTACATTCTCTGTTTTCAAAAGAGCAGGTTAAGACTCGGCAGCCCTTACTAGAAAGCCATTTTTCATAGTACCTTCTCTACAAAACCATCAAATACCATAAACCTTTTTCATTTGTGCTGCATCAATGAAGCATAAGTTATTATTGTTCTAGTAAAGAATCAGCATCTCGTAAAGCATTATCAGCTTGCTGTTTATGTGCACCAGCACTTGCTGCTAATTTTTGGAGTCGTTGTCGTAGGGGCTCATAAACACTAATAAAGCTTGTGATATAACCACGTGCCTGTCGGTATAGAGTGTCACCAACATTCTCATCCATTTCGTCATTTTCTTCCAAATCTTCAGCAAATCTGCTAAGAGCTATGGCTCTATGAATGGCTGCAGATAGAACATCTAAAAAGGAAAGATCACTTTTTATGTTAGTTTGTAAACGACCAATTGAGTTGCTCATAGCGTCAAAATTAGCTTCCCTCGTTAAATCTGCAACATTAATTCTCTGTTGTTCCGTATACGTCTTCTTCGAATGTTTCATTGCATCACAATGAAAAACACAAAATACTAAACTAAAAATAACAACTGCTCTTTTCATTTTTTTTGACTCCTCAAGGCGCTAATTCTATTTACTGTATCTGACACTTGCCTAATCCCTTCCTATTATGAGGAAGGCCATAAGCAAAACCAACATCCCCATTATAACCTATTGTATACCATATATAGCTTTCAATGCAAGCATTTATAACTCTATTAATTACTTTTCTGTCTTCATAAAATCCTAAGTTATCATATCCAAATCGTAACGGTGCACCTATACACATTTTATATAAATTTTCAGACAAATCATCTCCTTCTTTGTAATTTTGCGCATAATTCTCTATACTTCCTAAATAAGGTACACCTAAAACTGTTCTCATTTCTTCAAAGTCTAAAATATTGTCTCTGTTTTCCCATTTTTCCCCAGAAATCACTTGTCCGGTCCAACCGATAAGGCGACAATTTAATGCAGACCAGTAATATTTTCCTAAATAATGATTTTCAAGCCGAGGTGTAGTATGAGGCGCTGGTTCTCTAAGATACCTGTTCGTATATCTCAAATAATGATACCAATGTATCATTTCATGAAACAATGAAATATCGACTGTGTCGTCACTACGTACAATATTAGTATACCCCTCTCTATTTGTTTTTCCTATAATGGTAGCTGAATCAAGAACAGGTGAAAATTTTATTCTTCTCTTCCTCGGTGAAAATGAAAAATCGTTATGGGCTATGTTTACTTCAATGCTTCTTAGATTATTGCGGCTAGCAAGATTACCTGTGGCATAATTACCTATCTCTGGACAACCTCTTGCATTACCTATAGTTGATTGTCGCCTAATTTCTATTAGAATTCTATATAAAAGTACTCTACCGACAGAAGTAGAAGCTATTTTTCGAAAATTTTGTATAAACAATTGTTGTCGAGTAATTTGAGGCGCACCAGTAGCTGCGTCTGGATCATTAACCATAGTATTATCGACATTTGCATGAAATGTTATAATCCGTTGTGCGGCAGGAACAAATGGTGTCGGTGGAACAACAGTTGGATTTGTCCACCCAGCCTTTATATAATCATTTACTCCAGGAGCTCCTACATTTTGAAATGGAATTACCCCGAACATCTGCATATACCAATCTGTAATAGGAGAATTTTCTCTATTGTCGATGTTCGCGCATGAATATGCGACAGCTTCAGGAGTTGTCGGTTGATGTCCGTCTGCCGGGAAGTAGATGTTTGTATCACCTTCTCTTGTCGGCGACACAACAGCACGCGTAAATGCAACATTTGCAACAGCCCAACCTGCTGTAGGAATTATAGCAAAATATACGCACCTCACATTGGGAGCTCCATTAATTTGGCGTTCAGATACATTGGGTCTTAGAGATCTTGGTACCATTGTTCCATTTGCAATAATGCTATCAAAACTCAAACGAGGAGCTCCTGGACCCGGGGCTGGCAATACTGGAGGCATTGGTGGAGGTGCTGGAGGCAGCGGTGGAGCTGGAGGTGTATCTGCTGGTAGATCAACCTGAGCCATCCCATTTACATTTCCCGCAACTACGCCAATCATCACGACAATCAATAGAGTTGTTGCGTAAGGCATTTTTTGTGCCTGAAGTTGAGTGGCTTTCGAAGGCTTTTGCAACAGCTCTAATATTTTCAGCAAAAACTTCATTTTTGTTTCTCAACAATCTATATTTGTCTTTAATTATACTGACAAAAATTTTACAAAAAGTTAAAATTACAGAGATTTACAAAATATTTTTTATTGCATAAGTCCAAACCACACCTCTTGTTCGCTCCATACTAACGAGAATCTGCAGTTTGTGATATCCTGTACATTTAAATGCTTGGGTATGTAACCTTCGACGATGGCTTTTTTTATCTTTGGGCTAAGGTTATTGAGAGAGATAAGAGAACGCAGGTATCTCTGAGAGATTTTATGTTGCAGGCAGAATTGAGCGTAGGAGATTCCGGAGGCGTTTGTCAGTTGATCTTCCAGAATACGGGCTCTGGCCAGCAATTTCATGAGGTGAGTTCTCGCGAAATAATCGTCGGGTTTGATGATGTTGGGTCTGCGGCCGGCTCTCGTGTCGATTTTTAGCGGGATAACCACTTCTTTTATTAAGGTTTCACACATGTACCATACTCCTTTTTTACGCTGATAATTTTATAAACAGATTATCGAAGCCATCGAGATTGAGTTTCAGCTTGATCCCGTTTTCTTTTATCTCCACGGAATCGACGAGCATTCGGACGATTTTCTCCTGTTCTGCTTGGTAGAGATAATTCCAGGCTTCGTTGAGGTTTTTCAGAGCCAGCATAAGATCCTCTTTTTTGAGATCATTGCGCTGTTCGGCGAGGCGATTTAGGTTTATGACCACTTCGGGAGATTTGATGATTTTCAGAACTTCCTCGATAACGCTGCGCTCTACCGGTTCTGCAGGAATGTTTTTGTGCGCTGACGGACAATTTTTGTATTTCACCTGGTTGTAGCAGGTGTAGTAGCGGTATACGAGGCCATGATTGCTGCTACAGGTGTGTTTCATCAGTGATCCGCAGGCGCAATGAATAATTCCCCTCAGAAATGATGGAGTCATGCAGCTTGGCTTTCTCGGACCTACTGCATTTTTCTTGAAAATTTCCTGTGCTGCGTTCCAGGTTTCTTCATCTATTATGGCTTCATGCTCCCCCTGATACACAGCTCCCTTATGAGAGACGCATCCCTTGTAGTACGGATTTTTCAGGATACGCTGGACGGCTTTGAGTTCAAACATCTGTCCGCCAAAAATTTCTCCGGTTTTTAGCTTTTTGATTTTCGTTCGGTGTCCAAGTTTATTGAGCAGATGCGCCACTTCAACGCAGGATTCGCTGGCCAGGAATTGCCTGTAGATGAGACTGATTATTTCGGCTTCATCGCCCTTTATAAGCAGCTTGCGGTCCTTGACCTCGTAACCCAACATCACAACTCCGCCCATCCACATGCCTTTCTTGAGGGATGATGCAAATTTATCGCGTATGCGCTCTCCGGTAAGCTCTCTTTCGTATTGCGCAAAGCTGAGAAGCATGTTCAACATGAGCTTGCCAGACGATGTGGAGGTGTTGAAGGCCTGGGTTACCGAGACAAATCCGACGCTGTGTTTCTCGAAGAGCTCGATTATCTTGGAAAAGTCGAATAGCGAGCGCGATAATCTGTCGATTTTGTAGACCACAACCATGTCGATCAAACCGGCTTCTATGTCTTCAAACAGGTCTTGTAGAGCGGGTCTGTTCATATTGCCGCCGGAAAATCCACCATCATCGTAATGTTTTGATATGAGCTGCCAGTTTTCATGGGTCTGACTGGCAATGTAGTTCTCGGCAGATAATCTCTGAGCGTCAAGGCTGTTAAAGTCCTGTTCGAGACCGTCTTCACAGGATTTACGCGTGTATACGGCGCATCTTATAGGTTTTTTGGTATCCATCTTAAACTCCAACGTTGAAAAATTTCAGTCCATTCCATTTGGTACCGGTGATCTTCGTTGCAATTGAAGAAAGCGATTTGTAAACTTCACCGGCATAGGAAAAGCCATCTAAAACAACTAAAACTTCAATGATGTTGCCTTTATATTCTTTTATTATCTTGCTGCCTGTCATTGGGGTAAACTTCTTGCAGCGTACGACTTTGGGGCTTTTTATCTCTCTGGCTGCGGCCTGAATCTTATCTTTCGTGACTTCGTCGACTCCGCCATAGGCCAATTCCTGAATACGATAAGCTATTTTCGCAATCATGTATTCTCGACTGGAAACAGCAGGCACATGATCAAACATCTTCTCACATAGAACTTTTAGCTCCGGAAGCTTTTTATCCTGCAGGCTAATAATTTGCTTAACGACGTTGAGGTCTTTAGAATTTCTGATGTCTTTGCCGGTGTTGTTCACAGATTATCTCCACTTAGTCAATTTTCTTTGGTATGCACATTAACTCTCCATTTGCGGTCGGAGTCAAGCACAAATTTTGTATTTTTCTCTCCAATTCGAGCATTCTTGGCCTTCACATAGCGCACAATGCCTTCGTATATTATTTTTGCCAACTTCTCGGGCTTGGAGGCTTTTTCCTCGAAATTCAGCGCATTTTCTGATCTTTTTGTATTGGATTTTCTGGTCATGGTATTTTCTCCTCAAATTTCAGCGTTTCTTGGGGGGGTGCCAAGCATTCAACCAAAAGAGAAATATATGCTGATATATCAGGTCTTGGCGTATTGCCTTTAATAGTAAAATCGAAAAATTGTGGGCTGGTGGTCGCGTTGGGGACACTT
>JAISOD010000057.1 GCA_031275895.1 Holosporaceae bacterium
AAATATTTCCTGCTGACTTCCATAATTTTAGCGAAAACCGCAGGGCCCAACTACGCCATAATCTGCAAAAAAATCTATGAACAGCTGTGCGTACTGACAAAATTATGCGAATTCTCAAAAAATAACGCCGGCGTCCAGAAAATTTTCCAACATGGAACGAAAAGCTTGATAAAGTCCTCCGTAAATGCATACGTGACGACAAATCAGATCTCGTTTGCGATGCAAATGCCGCTTATCGGAAGCGCAAACGTACTTTTGACTAGGCAAACCGTTACCGGAAGTCCTTTCCTCGAAGAAAATGGAAAGTCTGTGACGCTGAAATTCACATTGCCGATAGCTTCCGGCGGCGCAATTGGCATGTATTTGCTTAGAAAGACCATGGGCAACCTTCTTAACAAAAATATGAAAGCTGGAGTGGATACGAAAGATTTTGCTGAAATTGCCAAAGTTTTCTGCACAGACATTGGGGTCGTCGGATCAAGCTTTCTGCAACAAACGATTGCCAACTCTATAACTGGTCTCTCCGTAAGCGGTACTTCTGATTTTAAAATAACATGGTGCATCTCGGATCCTATAAACGATCTGAAAAGTTTAGCTCCTCTGCCTGGAATGAAACTGGTAAACGCGCAAAAAAGACTCCCTTGGCGCCTAGATTTCATCACCATAACTAACAATTTGAACGCCGGCTTGAATAGTCCAGGGTCGTTGATGGGTCTTGAGTTGCCAGCCAGTTTGAAAGTGGCCATATCCCGCGGAGACGTACTTAAAATTACAGGACCGAACACGCTTCACGATCTTACTTCCAAGTACAATGCTCTTTCTCTGGGAACTCTCGACGGCAAATCCAAAAAAAGCACTGCCATTGATTCGTTACTTAGCGGACAAAGCACGCAGATATTAAAAATTTGCCGAAATATAGGAAGAGGCGATACCAATGCCGCGTTTGAACTGCAGGTCATGTATAACGACATTCTGAAAAAAATGCCGAATGAAAAGAAGAAGAGTTTCCAAAAAATGATGGCCGATTTTATAGCCAATTGCCAGAAGCTCAATAAAATTTCAGCTGAAAAAGTAAAGAAATCTTCGCTTTCTAAGAAAGAATTATCCGAAATTAACGAGAACGCGGCAGTTCGATCAGACGCTTTTGCAGGAGCTAAATCAACCGCCAGCGCAGCAGGGCAAAAAGATACTGACGAGTCTGAAAAAACACTTGCTACGGAAAATGTTAGTCAAGAGATGGCTGAAAACACAGGACTCCTTGATATCATTGACGCCATTGGCGACAAACCAATAAAGGCAGAGCCGTTGGATAGGGACGATGTCAGAAAAGCTATAGATCATATCGAACAACTATTGGCCGCATACTTCCTCTACGTATTTTTGCCACATTACAACCAAAAGCACAGCGCAAGCACTGGAGTATTAGCTGACGAGCAAAGTGTGAATTTCTAGGAAAGGCTGCCTGTGCGTATTTCTTTCATTACGCTCAAAAAATCATGCCATACTTCCCTTTTTTGCGATGGCGAGCGCAGCAGAAAGGCAGGATGGAAAGTCGGAAGAATTTTAGCCGCGATTCCATCCGCCCGCGTCCACTTTCCACGCAATTGCATTATGCCCTGAGTAGTTTGCAACAGAGCTTTTGCAGCTGTTCCGCCGAGACAAACGACTATCTTTGGATCAACCAGCGCGATATGTTTCAGCACGTAGGGGCGAAATATTTCTATCTCCTGATTGGTGGGAGTCCTATTGCCGGGAGGTCGCCAGGGCAGAATGTTGGTTATGTATACGGTTGAGCGATCCAGTCCCACAGCCGCTAGAATTGAGTCCAGCAGTTGACCGCTTTGCCCCACAAACGGAAGACCTTGTCTGTCCTCTTCCTCACCAGGAGCTTCTCCCAGCAGCAAAATTTGAGCATGCTCGTTTCCGGCGCCGAATACCATGTTTCGCGCGCATTTTTTTAAAGGAATGTCGATGCTCTGCATAGCTTCTTTTAATTCTCTTAGCGTGGCGACGTCGCAGTCGGTTTTCTTTCGAATAATTGGAATATCTCCGGTTATATCAGACACTCCTGCGTCCCGGAACCACTCGGCAATCATTTTTAATTCACTGCGTTGCATTACTTTCTATCCAATGCTTCCTGCAGGAGTTTTTGGGTATTGGCGACGCCGTAGAGCGCAATAAACGAACCCATACGCGGCCCGTCGCTTTGACCGAGCAGATGACGATATAGAGCGCTAAACCACGACTTAAGGTCCGGAAATTCATGACGCTTTCCAACTTCAAACACAATAGCCTGAATTTGTTCGGCTGATTCGCCTCCGCCCAGCCTGCCAAGCTCGTTCAGTAAATCCATGAAAGATTCCCTCTCGTTATCGGTTGGAACTTCGTAATATTTCTGCGACTTTACAAAATCTTGATAGTAATTAATGGCATGCTGCGCGAGTCGATCCAGCAGCGGCATGGATTCAGGGATTGCGCCGGGAGAATATTTTTTTATGAATCCCCAGAGAACATTTTTATCGTCCGTATTGCAAACGCTGACTAAATTCAACAGCAGCGAGTAGGAAATGTCTGTTTCCGGATCCGGCGGATTGCCGTCGCTTATGTGCCAGGCAGGATTATCCACCTGTTTAGCCGGCTCCTGTATTTTAAAATTCCTTAGATGGGCAGTATAATCGTCGACCTGTCTTGGAATCACATCGAAGTATAATTTTTTGGCGCTTTTTGGAGAGGCGAACATAAAATTAGCCAAACTTTCTGCAGGAGCGTAGCGAAGCCACTGATCCAAACTAAGTCCGTTCCCCTTGGATTTGGAGATTTTTTTACCCTCTTCATCCAAAAATAACTCATAATTGAAGCCTTCTGGCGGAGTTTTCCCTAAAATCTTGCAAATTTTAGAAGATAATTTAACGGAATCAATCAGATCCTTACCGGCCATTTCGTAATCTACGTCCAAACTCGCCCAGCGAGCCGCCCAATCGACTTTCCATTGTAGTTTGCAATTGCCGTCCGTAACTGGGGTTTCGGTTACTGTTCCGTCCTCGTCCTTGAAAACGACAGTGCCGGCGTCTATGCGATACTCGTCGATGTTTTGCTGTAGAACTCGCCCAGTTTTTGGAGAAATTGGCAAAAAAGGACTGTATGTGGCTGCCCTCTCTTCTCGCAGACTGACCAACATGATCTCCAGAATTTCCCTATGGTAAATCAGAACTTTTTGCAGCACGTCGTTAAATTTTCCGCTCTTGTACCAGTGTGTAGAGCTCTGAAATTCATATGCGAAACCAAATGAATCCAAAAATTCTCGAAGTTTGCAGTTATTATGGTCGCCAAAACTTTCGTGACAGCCGAATGGATCCGGAACGCGACTCAGCGGATATCCCAGATATTTTTCTACCATTTCACGGCGAGGGATATTTTCCGGAACCTTACGCAACCCATCCATGTCGTCCGAAAAGGCGTAGAGTTTTGTTTTTGTTCCCGTTAGGCATTCAAAGGCGTGCCTTACATATGTAGTTCGCGCTACTTCTCCAAAAGTCCCGATATGAGGCAACCCTGAAGGGCCGTATCCGGTTTCAAAGAGGGCGTATCCCTTTTCGTTTATGCTGCTACGCGACAGCAGTTTGCGAGCCTCTTCGAATGGCCATGATTTGGCGTTCATGTACGTTTCGCCGTCAAAATACTTCTTTGCCATTTCTCAACCTCAACAAGTCGACGGATTATACAGCCAAATCTAAGCTTTTGAAATGACGCATACCATACAATGGGCTCGGCGGAACTCGTATCTTGCTATTGCCTGCATTTGAATTCTTCCGCTCCAAATTCCGTAGATGCGTTATCCAGAAAAAATTTCAGCAGCGAAGAGTCTCTGGTATTTATGATGAAATCTCTTTCATCCGGGTAGTGCCTTCTAAACGTCGCGTGGCTGCATCTGACGTAGTCGTACTGCTCGCAGGTGTACATAGCTTCGCAGAGGATATCCAGCACGATCTCTCCATTTTCTTCCCGTAGCCCATACATGGTGTAGTACTCCTCGTCGTTGGAAAAATATTTCGCGACTACATCCTGATATTGTTCGAAGAAAAAGTACGTCTTGTACTGATGGAAACGCTCGCGAATGCAATTCGTTGATTCTGTGCGCTTTACGTAGGCAATGGGGTCGGCAACCTTATGATACCAATGTAGCATTTCATGAAAAACTGTCGCTCCAAACAGCATTTTGTGCCTTTTACAATCCAGAGCGGACAGTATGAAGTGATTGCCGGTTCTCAGATTTAAAACGTAGTGCACAGTGTTGTAGGAAGAATGATTGGCCTCTCCCTTGGTAAACAGAAATATGGCCTTCTGCGGCCTGTATGGCATAGTTTTATATTTGGCTATGAGCGATCTGGCTAGCCTACAAAAGGACGGAGAATTCGTCATCAAATAAATTACTTGAGCGAGATCGTACTGGCGAAATTCTTCAATTTTGGCAGATTCAAGGAGGATTCCATGCGATTGGCTTGCAACCTTCAGTATCACTCCGTTTTCCGCAGATAGGAAGTTTTCCACTCGATCTATGCAGGTTTTCATCAGTGTTTCCGTCAGTATTTTTCTATTTTGCTCCAGCGTTTTTGAGGGATCCCATGTGTTTTTCTTGTAATATTCCATTTCCTTTTCGTTCAACAGGGAAGCTGTTCTTATTCGCAGTGGATAAATATTTTCTTCCTCCAATGGAGCCGTAAAATTTTCCTCCATCTCTTCGTAGTTTCTAAAAAAATCCTCCATGGGTTCCGGCTGAGCAAGATCTGGGAGAGCTTCTTTGTTCGACTTTAGCGGCGTGCTGGGAGCAAAATAAAAACTCGCGGCAAGAATGACGGCTACAATTAAAAATATCTGCCTTGCTGTTATATTTTTCATTTTAGATTCCATAAAAAACAAAGATCAATTTAGTTAAGCCGCTTTTAACAAAAAATTCCATATCGCGAATTCCTAAACAACATTTTTGCAGCAGCTTTCATGCAGTTCCATAGAAATCTGAAAACAGATTCGTGCTCGAGCCTATTTTTAGCAACCCCTTGCTCCATTTATCCACGTTTGAATCGCCAAATATCAAGGCCTCGTCGGCGTTGACGGGGATCCAATAGCTGGAAGCAACCTCATTTTCCAATTGTTCTGGCGCCCAGATGCAGCATCCCATGCAAAGCAATTTTTTCTGTGGTCCGCCGGATGAAGTTGCAACTTTCATTACGTCCTCGTTCATGGAAACGGCAATATTATTGACGATCAATTTACTGCCCGATGACATGTAATCGTCGGAATGAAGAATAAAGCACTTGTCCATCTCTTCTAGTCCTCCGAAATGAATTTCGAGATTTTCGATGCCTTCCGTGCTGATTTGCAACTTCTCCAGTATGTTATACATGCTCATGTTAGGTATCAACTTGTTTATTATCACTCCGACAGCCCCTCTTTCGTTGTGATTACATATAAAAATCATGGATCTTTCCAGATATTCGTGTGGCGCAGAAGACGTAGATAAAAGTATCTTACCATTTAGATGCCGTATATCATTATCTAGGTTGTATATATTCTTCATCAGGTTTACTATTATATAGAAAACAATCGGATTATAGGTGTTTTTGGTTAATTTTTTGTTAAAGTAAAAATTTTTATGCAAAAAGGAATATGTATTCTGTTCTCCATGCTGCTCTTCCTTCGGGCGGCGGCCTTTATCCCGCCTGACGTCGATTTGTCCATAGAAAAGCGGCAACTTCATCCTGGTACTTTCATATGCTCTGTGATTATCTCTACGCCTAGTGGGTGGAAGTTGGCTAAAATGCCGAGTGTTTTGCCGCTAAAACTGGAAAATTTAAAGGATTTCCTTTGTTCCAAGAGATATGAAAAGATCGGCAGCGCCATCTATAAGATCTGTTTTTTGGTTTCTGTCAGTGACATAAATAATCCTAAGAATTTGTTGGAATTAACCATAGATTGCCCCATATGTAAGGATTTGTGCACCATCGTCTCTAAAAATATTTCGTTGAGTTTTGAGTATACCCCACAGCCGAGCGAGGAAACTTTTTTCACGCTCAGATTGTGTTTCTTCGTGCTACTTGGTTTTATCGGCGGTTTTATATTAAATCTAACGCCCTGCGTGCTGCCGGTTGTCTTGATGAAACTTAGATCGATGAGAAGCAGAAGCGCCATTCTGGGATCCATTGTCGGCAATTATCTGGCGTTTATGGTTTTTGCGCTGCTTTTGGCATTTCTGAAAGTTGGCGGCGCTATTCTTGGATGGGGATTGCATTTTCAAAATCCCATTGTTCTGGAAATAATGACCCTCTACTTATTTTTGCTGAGTTTATATTCTTTTGGAATAATTCCTGCGGCCTTTCCTTCCTTCCAAATGAAAAATGCTGAAAGAAGCGCGTTTTGGAGCAATTTTTTCTCCAGCGTTGTCGCGTCTGCCGTGGCTATTCCCTGCACTGCTCCAGTTTTAGGAACAGCGGCAGCTTTTGCGCTTCAAGGATCCATTGGCGAGATGTGCCTAATATTTTTGGCCATTGGAACGGGATTTTCTACTCCCTATCTGTTGCCGCTCTTCGTTCCGATAAATGTTCCATCAAAATTTTCAAAATTCAGTGTATTTTTCAAGAGAATCGTCGATTGCGGAGTTCTGGTAGCGTTTCTGTGGATATTTTATTTGCTGTCCCACAGCCTGGATCAAAAAGCTCTTTGGATACACGGCGGAACGTTCGTAGCGCTAACTTTCTTGCTGATGAGAAAATATACAAAAGCTTCGCTGCTGTTGGGAATTATTTTTCTCTGTTGGAGCATTAGTTACCTGAATACCGAAGACGACGACAAATATAAACCGAACGTTCTAGCTCAGGTCTCTTCGCGGCTATCGAAGAAGCGCGCAGTTCTGTTTAACATAACGGCAGCCTGGTGTCCCACCTGCCACTACAACAAATATCGAATATTTAACGATGACAAAGTGCTCCAGGCAATGAAAGATTACGATGTAGAGTATCTGGAGGGAGACATGACCCACAGGGACGACGAACTAATGCAGTTCGTAAGAAATCATAACCGCGTCGGACTTCCATTTACCATTGTATGCGGTCCAGGAGCGCCGGAAGGCATTCTACTTGGAGAAATGCCTTCGGTCAGCGAAGTGGTAAACGCCCTTAAAAAAGCCGGCACAACGCCTGCTACGACTGATCTACTCAGGTAAATTATTCTCTTCGATTGTAACTTCGACGGATTCTGACGGCTTGGCCCCTGCATTTTCGTTAACTTTTAAATTGAATGAAGTGTCTTCGGCAATTCTGGCAGATTTCCCCAATCTTCCGCGCAGGTAGTACAGTTTCGCTCGTCTCACAACGCCGCGGCGGACCACTTCGATCTTTATGTTGGGAGAGTAGAGTGGAAATATCTTTTCTACTCCTTCGCCAAAGGAAATCTTTCTCACGGTCACCGACGATCCCAGACCGCGATTCCGCCGAGCTATGCATACTCCCTCGAAGGATTGCATGCGCTCCTTTTCCCCTTCCATAACTTTAACGTGCACTTTTAATATATCTCCGGCAAAAAAAACCGGAATAGATCTACCGGAGGACAACCGCTCCAGCTCTTTTTTCTCAAAACTTTGCAAAGCATTCATTTTCTTGGATCCCGTATCAATTGTCAGCTGGATAGCATAATTTTGAATAAATTTCAATCGCGGCTGCGCGATCCAGGACGACATTCACAATCGCCGCACTGGTTTTCATTAGGGAAAGTCTACTCCGCCGGCACTGAACGGCGCGCACTTCGCTATGCGTAACAAGGCTTTGACGATTCCGCGCACAAATCCATATTTTTTTATTGCCAATAAAGTATACTGCGAGCAGGACGGATAAAATTTACATTTAAATCTCATGTGCGGCGACACAATTTTCTGATAAAAACGAATTATTGCTTCTGCAAACGTCTGCATTTCAAAATCCTGTTATTGAGAAAACGCACTGCTCTGTTGGCCTCGCTTTTAAGTTCGCTCCATTCGACTAGAGCAGTTGATCTCCTGGCTATAAAAACATAATCCACGCCCGGAAGTCCAATTTCCGATAAAATTTCACGAGCCAGAGCGCGCATTCTTCTTTTGCAACGATTTCTAACAACGGCGTTTCCAACTTTCCTGGAAGCCGTGAAGCCGACGCGAAACGTATCTGATTCAATGTCCTTTTCTTGCTCTCTGGTCGTTATCCTAAAGTCGCACTGCGCCAGCAGAGAGCCCGTCCGAAAATAAAATCCGCTTCGGGCAATCCTCACGAAATCTTTACGAGCGCGAATCCGTAATTTTTTTTTCAATTGATCTTTATGCGGACAAACGCGCCCGCCCTTTGGCTCTTCTTGCTTTCAAAACACGACCTCCAGCGGCAGTTCTCGCTCTAAATCCATGCCTACGTTTACGAACCAGTCTACTGGGATTATAGGTCGGTCTACTCATGCGTCCCTCTTATACAAGCTAAGTCTACCAGCAGTCTATCCGTTGATGAAAAAATGTCAAGTCCGGACTTGTACTGATGGGATTACACTATAGATTTAATGCGCGACCTTAGAATAAGCGTTGACGAGAATTAGACATGAACTAGAGCAAGGATTGATATCTTCAGGCAAGTAGGCGTTATTTTGAACGACTAGTAAAAAAAAACATTTTACGCGTATAAAAAAAATCAAAATTAACAGATTATTAGTAAAATTGTGATAATTTCAGCTGAAATGGAGGAATATCATGAAGAAAAAAAGTTGTTTTCTATTGTGCGCAATCGCACTTATAGAGCCAGAATGTCAAGCAGCGTCATTTGGCGGCTTTTTAGATACGGTCGCTGACAAAATAGGAGGCGTAGTCAACAGCGTTAAAGGTTCAAAGGTCGGCCAAACCGTTGGCCAGTCTAAAATCTTTCAGACAGCAACGTCTATAGGCGGCAACATTGGTACGGCAATTGGCGGAATCGTTGGAACGCAAGGACAGAATTTACTGTTGGTGCAATCTGTTAAGAAGCTTGGTCTGCTGGATAGCGCTGAAAACAGTTGCATAAATCTAGAAGATGCGCTGAATGTGGAAATTCAGAGAATAAATGGCCTCATAGTGCAAATAGACCAGGAACCTGGACAAGTGGAAGTGAATCTGGCTACCAGCACTAAGAGATTGGAAACTGTTAACGTAGAGTTGGCGGCAGTTTATCAGGAATTGCCTACGGTAACAGACGTCGCCAGACAAACAGAACTTTCCAATAAGGCTGCGCAGCTAACACAAGAAAAAAGTCAACTTACCTACGAGGTAAGCAATCTCACAGCACGAAAAACTCAGTTGGCCGAGCAGCAGGCTCAATTACAGAGCTGCCGCGGGCAATACGTTGTCGCGGCGCAAACCTATACTAACGTGATACCGCAGCTGCAGCAGTTGAAGCAAAATGTCATCTACACTAAAAATGTTGTGAACACGGAGAGTACTAACGGCACGAGTAACACGACAAACGCTGCTCAATATTTAAAAAATTTGAATGCTTTGATTCCAACTAGCACTCAAACCATAACGACTAATATGGAGAGCGCTCAGAACATCATGAAAGCTATGCCCGAAGGAGCGGCGGCAAGCCAAGACGCTCAGCAAACGAGCGTAGCTACATATCAAACCGCTACTACGTCCGGAGTTGACATGGCATTTGAAAACTTCAAGGTTAGCTTTAAATCCTTGCAAGATAACTTGGTTAGTTTGATGAATAGCACCAACATTCAGACTAGTTCGGCAACAGCGACGACTAGCAGTGCAAGCGGCCAGTGATTGGATAGACGTCTCGGGATAAGAAGGGTTTTCGATATTTTCGTTGTCAAAGCGAATCTCTGATCTTCGCGTGCGCCGAGTTGCCAGCGGTTCCGCGACGTCTTCTTTTTGAAAA